>CAZKZO010000001.1:0-66515 GCA_964557325.1 Candidatus Woesearchaeota archaeon
AGATAATAAATTAATAGTTGAAGGATTTTTAATCTCAATTTTTGTGAAGTTAATCCTTAATAATTTTATTTCTCACTCTTCTCAATTATCTCAAAAAGTTTTTCCTCATTTTCAGGCATTCCAACACTAACAACTTTTCCATCAACAACTAAAGCCGGACTTCCCATAACTCCAAGTTCAATCAATTCATTTACATCTGTAGAGTGCTTTACCTCTGCTTTAATCTTGTCTTCTTCTTTAAGTTTTAAAACCATTTGGTGAAGTTTATGACAAGTTGGACATCCTGAACCTATAATTCTTATTTTCATTAACAATTACCTCCACATCCACATTTAGATTCTGAACTGTCTTTTTTGAGAGCACAATCTATTGAGCAAGTCTTTTTATCTACACAACAAAGTTCTTCTATTTCTTCTTTATTTTTATTTTCTTTTTTCATTTTTTATCTCTCCAATTAAATATTATTATACCTAATGCTATCAAAATGCTAAAATCTACAATTAAACAATACTGGCAATATGCCTCAATAACAAATTGTTGAAGATAGATAAACCATAAAGCAAATATTGAACTTAAGATAATCCCTATATATATGATGTTTCTCTTAACCTCAGAAGGTTTTTTTATTTGAAAAAAAGTTATGATTGATAAAAATAGAAAAGCTATAATTCCAAAATAACTATTTAAAATTCCAAAGGTATAATTATAGCAACAATCATGAACAACATCACATCCTCCAACAACAGAACAAGTGTCTGATGCAGAAGGAATAGAAAGTATAATTGAGCTTACTAATGAAATTATGAATAAGACAAGTATAATTTCATATTTGAAATTGCTTAAATTTAATTTCATGATATATTGATGTTTATCAATATTTAAAAAACTTTCTAAAAAATTAATTTGTCAAAGGAGTTTCACATCTATTTCCAATACAGTATTCAATATATTCTTCCATTTCTGGTGCCATTGATGAAGAAAATCCAACCCAGTGTTTTTCACCTATAAAAGTTGTTGGAACTCCTCTTGCTTCAATTCCATAAGCTTTTGCAACTTCCTGGAATAAAGGAACATTTTCAGGGTTTTTCCAAGTCTCAAACATCTTAACTTCTATATCATTACCATATTTATTTTGCCATTCTTCTAAATAAGGTTTTTGTGTTGCACAATGTGGACAACCATCTCCCCAGAAAAAATAAATAGTTAATTTTTCAGGATTGCCTTGCAAATTTATTGAATTTAAATCTGAACTTTCCTTTACCGCCTCTCCAGTGGAAAAAATACTTGAAGAATAAAACACAACTACTAACAATAAAACTATTACTATTCCAGTTCCTATATAAACATGTCTTTTATTCATAATAACATATTGACGCATATAGATATTTATAAATGTTTCTTTTTTGTTCAATTTTCATATAAAAAGACCCCTCTAAAATCCTTAACTTTTTCATTGCCATCCATAAAAACTAATAATTCAAAACCATCTTGCCAATCTTCCCAAGAAACCAAAACAACTTTTTCTTCTAAAATTTTGTTAATGACTTCTTGTTTAGATTCATAATAAGATATATTTTTATTATTTGGAATTAATACATTAACCTCTTTTGGAGTTAAATAAGTATGAATATCTAAAGAAGGCAATTCAGAATATTCTAAGAAATCTTTTTTATTGGTAACAAAAGTGTATCCTGATTTTAAGGTTGTTTCTTTGATATTTTTAGAAATTTCATTTAATTTTGCTTTTCTTCCAATTAAACCTTTATCAATTTGATTATTATTTAAAACAAATAAAACTTCTGATGCAGAACCAAATCTAACCAACTCATAATTATTGTTCTTAGCCAATTCCATAGCTTCACTTTCCATAGTCGGGCAATAACCTAATTTTATTTTTTGTTTATCTTGAAGAATAATATTTCCTATCAAAGAAGATTGATTCACAAAAACAAAGGCAATTATTAAAACAAGCATCATTACAAAAAATAAATAAGTTTTTTTCTTTTCCATCTTAAATTAAGAACAACAACAGGATTTTTTTGTTATTTTTGCTTTTGAAAAGCCTAATGCTTTTAACACATCACAAGCTTTTTTATCAGAAATAGAATAATAAACCCTTCTACCCTGTTTTCGTGATTTGACAATGCCTGCCTTTTTTAAGATATCTAATTGAGTAGAAATAGTTGATTGCGTTCTTTTAACACAAGGAAAAATCTCGCAAACACATTTTTCTCCATCTAACAAAAACTCGATAATCTTTAATCTTGTTTCATCAGCAAGAGCCTTTAAAATCATAAGTTCCTTTTTCATAATATATTGAAATTTATCAATTTTATAAAATTTCCTAAAAAAACAACCCTTCAATATTTCTTAATCCCACACGTTATATTTATATTTTCCCTTATTGGTTTTGTCTAATCTTTTTTGAAAAGATTAAATTTAAATATTTCTAGAAATATTTAAAGTCGTTAGGGCGTATAGGCTAGTGGCAAACCGTGTCCTTGACGTGGACAATTCCCAAGTTCAATTCTTGGTACGCCCATTAACACAGATAAAATCAAGGTTTAATTCCTGCAGAATCATTTCTTTTACTTATTTTTCCACCCTTACTCTGCCCCCATTTTTCATCAATAACTTTATAATCTAATTCTTTTTTATCAATATCAGACATTTTACATAAAACTTCAAATAAATTCAAAGGCAATTTTCTTCTTTCAGAATAATAATTTTTTAGAGTATTATAATTTACATCTATGCCTCTATTTCTTAACTCTGATAAAGAAGGAGCCATTATTTTTTCAAGAAACAAATCAAAAAATTTTCTCTGATATCCTTTTTTAAAAGAAACTCTCATAAATTAACTGCGACACCATACTATAAAAAACTTTATAAAAGTAATTATATAAGTTTTTACATTAAATTTTACATTAAAAATGAAAATACCAAAAACAACAAATAGGTTTTGCCCTTATTGCAATAAAAAAACAGAACAAAAAATAAAAATAGTTGGAACAGGCGGAAAACGAGGAACTTTGACAAGAGGAAGTATTTCAAGAGCTAAAGCCCGTGGTTTAGGTAGAGGTATAGGTAACAAAGGAAAATGGGGAAGTAAACCAGCAGTTTCAAAATTCAAGCGTAAAAGTAAAACAACTAAAAAAACAAACTTTATGTATACCTGCAAGGAATGTGGGAAATCAAAATATCAAAAAAAAGGTAAAAGAATAAGTAAACTAATACAAGAATAATTATGACAAAAACAAAAAAAAGACAGAAATTTTTCGATGTAGAAATGCCCATTATAGATAGAGAAACACAATTATATGGATATGATTTAAAAGAATTATCCGGGAAAATTATAAAATATGATTTAACAAGAATTTTAAGAGGAAAAAGTATTATGCTCAGGCTTAAAGTTGAAGTTAAAGATGATAAAGCTATTGCTCATCCAATCAGCTTTAAAATAATGCCTTTTTACATGAAAAGAATAGTAAGAAAAGGAACAAATTATATTGAAGATTCATTTTCTGCTAAAACAAAAGATGCTTTAATTAAAATAAAACCTTTTTTAGTAACAAGAAGAAAAGTTTCAAAAGCTGTAAGAAAAACTTTAAGAGAAAAAGCAAAAGAAGAAATAAAATCTTATCTTGAAAACCAAACAACAGAACAGATTTTTGAGGATATATTAAAAAACAAAATACAAAGACCTTTAAGTTTAAAGCTTAAGAAAATATACCCTCTTTCAATTTGTGAAATAAGAGTTTTTGAAATTGAAAAACATTTAGAAGAAAAACAAAGTAAATCTCAAACACAAGGCAAATCAAAGACTGATGAAAAACATGAGGATAAAAAAACAGAAAAATCAAATAAAATTAAAACAGAGGAAAGCGAAAAATGATAGAACAAACACTTGTTTTAATAAAACCAGATGGTGTTCAAAGAGGATTGATTGGAAATATTATAAGCAGATTTGAAAACGTAGGCATGAAAATCGTAGCTATAAAGATGATTCAGGCTCAAAGAGATGTTTTAGAAAAACATTATTTCAAGGATGAAAAATGGCTAAAAGAAAAAGGAGAATTATTCAAAAAAAAATTAAAAATTTCAGAAGATAAAGACCCTATAAAAATTGGAAAAGGAATTGTAGAAAGCTTAATTAAAGACATGCAAATTTCTCCAATAATTGCAATTGTTCTTGAAGGTCACAATGCTACCTATACAGTAAAAAGACTTACTGGGCCAACAAATATTGATGAAGCACTTCCAGGAACCATCAGAGGGGATTTTTCACACGATACCTTTGATTTAGCAAACAAATCAAATCGTCCAAACCTTACAATTATTCATGCAACAGACAATAAAAATAACGCTAAAAAAGAAATAGATTTTTGGTTTTCACCTGATGAGATTCATTCTTACACTAAACCAGAAGAAAGCATTCATTATAGAAAAGGATAATTAAAAAATAAATAATCTTTTAAACTAATTCTCTCTCTTAAATTTAAGCCTGTGTAGCTCAGTGGTAGAGTGGCTGCCTTGTAAGCAGTAGGTCGGGGGTTCAAATCCCTCCACAGGCTTATTATCACAACAATTCTTAAAAATAATCTTTGTATTTTGTTTTTTAATATGAATCTCAAAGGTGCGCAAAAGATAGTAGATGAATGGGCCCAACAATTTGAAAAACCATATTTTTCTTCTTTAGAACAACTTGCTCAATTATTAGAAGAAGCTGGAGAATTATCAAGGCTAATACAGCACAAAGAAGGTAGAAAAAAATTGAAAAAAGGTGAAATAGAAAGAAATCTCGGAGAAGAATTATCAGATGTTCTTTTACCAATAATCTGTATTGCAAACAGTCAAAAAATTGATCTTGAAGAGGCTTTTTATAAGATGGTAGAAACTAGGTTATATGGAAGAGATAATAATAGGTACAAAAAGAAATAGTCACTTTTTCTTTTTCTTTTTATGCTTGCCTGCAAATTTAAATTCAGAAAGCAAATTCGGAATTGCCCAAACAACAGCAATAAAACCAATTATAAAAATATAAACATAATACTCTGAAACATCATCTGTTAAAAAAGGTTTACCTGTAAGAGAAAAATATATTAAAGAAATTCCTGCATAAGCTAATGTTACAGCTAAAAATTTTTCTATAATTTCTGTTGGTTCTGAAATCATTCTCTTTTCAAATATCAAAACCATGAAATAGTAAAACAAAAAAATTCCTACTATCAATAAATAACTTAGATTAGTCATGTTTATTTCAAAGAAACAACACTTTTAAATTTACTTCAACTTAACAGCTGTTCCATAAGCAAGCATTTCTGAAGCTCCTTGCATTATCATAGAAGTCATAAATCTTACATTTACTACTGCATCAGCCTTCATTTCTATAGCTTGATTCACCATTCTATTATAAGCTTCATCTCTTGCATCAGAAACCATTCCAGTATAAGTTTTTATTTCCCCTCCAACAAAATTTTTCAATCCAGCACCAATATCTCTTCCAATATTTCTTGCTCTAACAGTATTTCCTCTAACAATACCTAAAACTTCCTTTATTTTCTTTCCAGGAACTTCTTCAGTAGTTGTAATTATAATATCTTTCATTTCCTACCTCCTTTCATTTTTTTAAGATTATTATCTTTTACTTTTTCTATCTTATCTTCATTTTTATTGAAAAATATAACTAATCCAAGAATAAAAAAAGGAAAACCATAAATCAAAACAAAATATCCTTTAAAAAAACCCATAACTATTAAACTAAATCCAATCAAAATAAAAATAGCTCCTGTTATTGTCCTACTTATAAAATTCATGTTCCTAATAAATAATTTTTATTTTTAAATTTACTTCTCAGCCAAATCTGCTTTATTATCTTCAATAAGTATATTAGCTATTTCTTTTGGAATGTTTGCAATTTGTCCTTTTTCAAAAGGCCCTAATTTATTTCCTTCTAAATCTAAAAGCTCTTCAACATTTTCTCTAAAAATTAAAAGTTTATGTTTATCCTGTTTCTGTTTTTTTCCTTTTAATTGTTCATTAAGCTTCTGATCAGATTTATCAATACACTGCATCATTTCCTCAAAAAGAGTTTTCTCAAAATCAAACATGTTTTCAAAATCTCTCTTGGAAATTCCTGTTTCAGCAGCAATTAAAACAAGATGGAGTATTTTTTTTCTCCTCCTCCTAATAAGCTCGCTAAAAAGCGTGTTTGCATTTTCAATTTGCTTCTGGGTTTTTGCAATAACATCTGAAAAATCATCATCTTCTTTAGAAGCTAATTCTTTCTTTTCTTTCAAGTAATCTGATACTTCTAAAATAAAATTCTTAGGCAATGGCTGTAATTGGTCTGAATAACGCTCCTTTCTTGCAGCTTCATAGATATCATTATATGTTATCATAATTTAAAGAAAACAATTTAGTTTTTAATGATTATTGTATTTAAATATAAATGCCCGCAAGCTATCCAGAAAGCATGATACTTTATCGAAAGAATTCCTATCACAGTTCAGATAGAAACCCGTCAGAAAAGGCAATAAATCTAACAATTGTAACCAACTAACCTCATTAAATTAACACATTACCTTGCAAACCCTACTTTCTTCAACAAATCCTTTCCTTGAATCCTGCCCAAACTACCTGTTTTTGCATTTTTTTCACAAAATTTTTTAGGTTCTTGTGCTTTTTTTTCAGAAGATTTAGCTTTTCCAAACACATTTAAAATTTTCTTTGGCTTTGGAATAGATTGATTATAAAACAATACAGGAACAGGGTCTGAAGAATGTTCTTTTAGTTTACAAGGTGTTGAATGATCAGCAGTTACAACTATTTTAATTTGTTTTGGAGGTGCAAATTTTCTCAAAAACTTAAACAATGTTTTATCAATATATTCAAGCATATGTTTTTTCTCAATAGGTTTATTATCATGTCCTGGTAAATCTGTTTCTTTTATATGTATATATGCATAATCATATTTTTTATGATTTTTCTTTAAAGACTTAATTGAAAAACTACAAGCTTTTTTCAATCCATGCCAAAGATTCCTATAAACATCAATTCCTTTTAATTTAGGATATTTAAATGAAAAATTCTTCATTCCACACACCTTTGAAAAACCTATTTCCAAAGGCATATAACTAACAGACATCCATTTTTTATAGAATTTTAATTTAGGTGTTTCAATTCCAGGCCCTCTCATAAGTAAAAAATTAGCAGGCAATAAACCTTTTTTCTTCCTATATCCATTTATAGGATGTTTATCTAAAATTTCAAAAACCTTGTCTGCAAATCCATTCAATATATTAACAGTATATTGTGTGTTATCCTCATCATCTAATTCTTTAAAATTACTTATTTTTTCAACTTCTTTTGCCTTTCCTTTAGAATAAGTTAAATCATTCCCAGTAATATTATCTGAAAATCCTCCTTTTAAAACTAAAACACCTCTATGCTGAACCGTAGACTTAAACTCAAAATCACAAGGTAATTTTATCTTATTAATTGCTTTAGCCAAAATCTCAGATTCTTCACTTGAAAGAGTTCTTCCTGCTCTTCTATCTATTATATTTCCATTTTTAAGATTATCTATTGTTGCAAAATTAACTCTTAATGCCAAATCTCCTCTAGTTAATTTTATATCTGTTCCTCTTACTTCTAATTGACCTCTTGTACTAGAAGTTATTTTATTTCCAAAAAGAGAAACAATTGCTTCATCTGATTCAGGCACAAAACCAGGCTTTACAGAATCCATAATACCCATTTCACCCCTTGTAGCAAGAAAATCAAGATTAGGCATTTCAGCATCTTCTAAAGGAGTTTTTCCTTTTAACTGCCGGTGAGGTAAGTCACCCATTCCATCAATAATCACAAGTATTCCTTTCATTTTTAATTTCTTCTATTTAAATACATAAAAAATACGCATGAGTTCTTTATAAAAATTTATGTACATGATTAGTTAATATTATAAATCATTTAACCCTTTTTTCAATATGTTTAAAAAATTCAAACAAAAATTAGGAAACTGGACTAAAAAAATCAGTAAAGTAGAAAAAAAGGAAAAATCTGAGAAAAAAACACAAACAACAAAACCTGTAAAAAACAAAGAAATTCCAACACCTATGAAATTTGAAGTTGGAACCCAATCTTACCAACCAGATACAGAAAAAATAAAAGAAAAGCAAAAAGTCCTAAAGGAACAACCAAAGCCAGGTACAAAATCATTTTTAAAAAAAGTTACTTCAAAAATACAAAAGATTAAAATAACTGAAAAAGAATTTGATATATATAGTGAAGAACTTGAAAATCTTCTTCTTGAAAACAATGTTGCACTTGAAGTAACTGAAAAAATAATTAAAGAATTAAAAGAAAAAATAATAAGCAAGGAACTCTTGAAAAAAGAAATTGAATCTGAAATAAAAGATGCACTTAAAGAAATAATAAAAAATATCTTAATTGAACCTTTTGATATTGAAGAAAAAATAAAAGAAAAAAAAGAAGATCAAACAAAAGAACCTTTTGTAATTTTATTCTGTGGAGTAAACGGCACTGGTAAAACAACAACAATTGCAAAAATAACCCATCATTTAAAGAAAAAAGGATTTTCTTGCTTATTAGCTGCAGGAGACACTTTCAGGGCTGCTAGCATAGAACAATTAAAAAAACACGGAGAAAGATTGAACACCAAAGTAATTGCTAATGAATATGGTTCTGACCCTGCTTCTGTTGGTTTTGATGCTATAAAACATGCAAAAAAGAATTTTATTGATGTAGTTTTAATAGATACTGCAGGAAGAATGCATACTTCAAAAAACCTTATGAGGGAAATAGAAAAAATAAACAAAGTCTGCAAACCTGATTTGAAATTATTTATAGGAGAAAGTATTGCAGGAAATGATTCTATAGAACAAATAAGAAGTTTTGACTGGGCTGTAAAAATAAATGGAATCATACTAACAAAAGCAGATGTAGATGAAAAAGGCGGAACTGCACTCTCTTTAGGATATGTCACAAAAAAACCAATCATCTTTTTAGGCACAGGACAGGAATATGATGAAATAGAAGTATTTAACAAAAACAAATTCTTAAAAGGGCTGGGTTTGTGAGTCTAAAAATAACTTATTACTCTTTTTCCTTTTAATCAAATTATTTTTAACAAAATAAATTTCCTATAGCACAAAAAATCTTAATTCAAAAATATCTAGTTATTTCACATAAGCATTTTATCTCTTAAAAATTCTTCCAAAAATTAATCCTTTTCTTTTCTTAAGATAGATAAAAGCAATTGCTGAAGCAATTAAAGCTCCTAATGAATCTACAATTAAATCACTCATAGTATCTGCCAAACCAGATTTCTGCATATTTAATCCAAAAAAAGAATCCATAGAAAACTCAAAAATCTCCCATAAAGCACCAATAGCAATGGCAAATGAAAAAGAAAACAATGCAATTGCCCATGGTCTTGCTTTTAACTCATGCCTATTAACCATAAAATAAAGAAAAGTAAATCCAATAAATCCAAACACTATTGCTGAAAAACTATGCAAAAGAACATCCCACCACCAAAACTTATAATAAAACCCTTGTATGCTTCCTAAAAACAATGCTGCATAAATAAACAACACACTAATTAATTCTATTTCTATAGGAATCCTTATTTTTAATCTTTTAATAAAAAAAGGAAGTAAAACCAAGCCTAAAGTAACCAAAGAAACAAATAAAACCAAATACTCTTGTTGAAAAACAGACAAAATAATAGCATATATTAAGGAAGCAAGGATTATTAAGGCCAAAACCCTATAAATTTTTTTTACATGCCTTAAATAGCCCTCACTTCTCATTTAAAAATAAAACATGTTTGATTTAAAAAATTATTCCAAACAAGAAACCCAAAATTTATTAACCTTTTATTTCCTTTTTCTGTTATGTTAGAAAAACTAAGTAGTGTATTAAAAAAGGCAACAGATAAAATAGCTAATGCTATATTTCTTGATAAAAACATTATTGATTCTATTATAAGAGATTTACAAAGAGCACTTATAGAAGCAGATGTTAATGTCTCTTTAGTAAAAGAACTTACAGATAAAATAAAAAAAACAGCTTTAGACGAAAGAATAAAAGGTATAGAAAAAAAAGAACATCTGATTAAACTTCTTTATGATGAATTAATCAAAATACTTGGTGAATATAAAGAATTCAAACTTTCCAAAAACCAAAATAGAATTATGCTTTTAGGATTATATGGCGCTGGCAAAACAACAACAATTGCAAAACTTGGAAATTATTTTGCAAAAAGAGGGAAAAAAGTAGCTTTAATAGGTTTAGATGTTCACAGACCTGCTGCTTCTGAGCAATTGGCTCAACTTGCTAAAAATCATAAACTAAACTATTTTATTAATTTAAAAGAAAAAGACCCTATAAAAATATGGAAAAATTTTGAAAGTGATAATGCATTAAAATCCTATGATGTGGTTTTAATAGATACTGCAGGAAGACACGCTTTAGATAAAAAACTTATAAATGAAATAAAATCTCTTGAAAAAACAATTAAACCAAAAGAAAAAATTCTTGTATTACCTGCAGATATTGGACAAGCAGCAAAAAAACAGTCTAAAGAATTTAAAGAATCTGTAAATATAACTGGTGTAATAATAACACGTATGGACTCAAGTGCAAAAGGAGGTGGGGCTTTAACAGCTTGTGCAGAAACAAATGCCCCTGTTTATTTTATAGGAACAGGTGAAAACATAAATGATCTAGAGCCGTTTAATCCAGAATCTTTCTTGTCCAGGCTTTTAGGAAAAGGAGATTTAAATACTTTAATTGAAAAAATCAGGTCTGTAACAGGAGAAACAGAACAAAAACAATTACAAAAAAAACTTGAACAAGGAGCATTAGGACTAGAAGATGTTATTGAGCAAGTTAAATCTATGAATTCTATAGGTGGTTTTTCAAAAATAAAAGAAATGATTCCAGGATTTTCCAAAATCCAGAACAAAGTTTCTGAAGATGTCTTAGAAAACCAAGAAGCTAAAATTGCAAAATGGGAACATATCTTAAAATCAATGACAAAAAAAGAAAAAGAAAACCCTGAATTATTTGAAGATAAAAAAACAGGAACTTCAAGAATTAACAGAGTAGCAAAAGGAGCAGGTGTAAACAACAATGATGTTCGTTCTTTACTAAAACAATATAAATTATTAAATGAAATGATGTCTACAGGAAAAGACCTTGACATTTCAAAAGGTTTAAGCCAAAAACAAATGCAAAAACTTGCAAAAAAATTCGGTAAAAGAAAAATGAGGTTTTGATTTAATTTAATTTAATTTAAATCCCACACTAAGTGCAAATCCTGAAGAATCAATATTTCCTGTATGAGACCTATAAGTTAAATCTATAATGCCTCTTTCTCCAAAATCAGTTCCAATCCCTAAAATCAAGCCTTCTGATTCCAGGCTTCCTGTATTACTTTCACCTTTATACTTGACATTTTCCCTTAATTGAGTATAAATAAAACCTCCCATAAAATAAAAATCCTCTGATTGATACCTTAATCCGCTTTCCAAAGAAAGCATAGTCATGTAAGAATCTGCATCACCATAACCTTGTCCTGACAAATCACCCTTGCCTGCTAAAAATTCTAAACCAATTTGAAAAGAATTTACAACAAAATTAAATCTTCCTCCTCCAAAAGCAGTATAAATTTCAGCAACATCTTCATTTAATTCTTTGTAAAGAGATAAAGATGCAACACCATATCTTTGTGGACTTTCTTCTACCTTATTTTCTTGTGCAGAACCAGAAAAAGGACAAGTCAAAGCACCTGCAAAAAATAAAGGTGCTAAAACTTTATTTGTTAATCCCATAAATAATATATTAAAAAATAGTATTTAAAGATTATTATATTAAAGAATAATTTTATTTTGAATCTAAGAAAACATTTTTAAAATTAAATAATCTATTTTAAATATGAAATACAAAATATTATTTATATTTGCATTAATTTCTTTAATAAATTCAATAGCTCTCTCAGCAATTCCTGTAGATAAAACATGTGCAATAAGTGGTTGTGAAACAGTTCATACTTCTGTCTATAATTTTACTTTTGGAATTCAAAACAGTTATTTTGGTGTTGCAATATTTCTGATTTTAAGTATACTTATATATTCACAAATAAAAAATCCTACCAAGGAAAAAAGAAATTACATACACTTTGCTATAATTTTAGGCTCCATAATATCAATTTATTTTATTTACATTCAGCAATTTGTAATTAAAAATTATTGTCGATTTTGCCTTGTAATTGATATAAGCTTGATTATTTCTTTAATAGTAATTCTATCTAATTGGGAAAAGTAAAAAATGCTTAAAAAACAAAAAATAATACAACAAGGAGCAGAAGCTGTAATTATTAAAAACAATTCAAAAATAATAAAAAAAAGGATCAAGAAATCTTATAGACACAAAGATCTTGATGAAAAAATCCGTAAGCTAAGAACACGTTCTGAAGGAAAACTTTTGAAAAAAGCTTCAAAAGTTACTAGTATTCCAAAGATGAAAAAAATTGATGAAAAAAATAAAGAAATTATTATGGATTTTATTAAAGGGAAAAAACTTTCAGAAAATCTTAACAAATTCTCATTAAAAAAACAAGAAAAAATTTGTCTAGAAATTGGAAAAGAAATATCTAATATTCATAATATAAATCTTATCCATGGAGATTTAACAACCAGCAATATGATTTTAGTTGAAAACAACGATAAAAAATCAAATAAAAAACCTTTAGAAATATACTTCCTAGATTTTGGATTAGGGTATCACAGCAGAAAAGACGAGGATAAAGCAGTAGATTTACATCTTTTAAGACAAGCCTTAGAAGCAAAACACTCTAAAACCTGGAAAAAACTTTTTAGTAAAGTAATTCAAGGATATAAAAAAAAGGATAAAAAACTTTCAGAAAAAATAATTAATAGAATAAAAAAAGTTGAGTCCCGTGGAAGATATAAAAACAGATTTTAAAAAAGAAAATCTTATAAACAAAATTCTTCTTTCGTAGTTAAGAAAAATGTCAAGCCCTGTAGTACAGTGGTCAAGTATGCAGCCCTTTGAAGGCTGAGACCCAGGTTCGAATCCTGGCAGGGCTATGAAACTTTATGTCTGATTTTGTGGCTTTTAGAAATATTTATATATTCCGTATAATTATTAATTATACGATGACCATCCAAACAAAGGCAAAAATAAGAGAATGGGGAAACTCTTTTGGCATAGTTATACCCCGAGAATTGGTTATTAAAGAAGGAATAAAAGTTAACGATAAAGTTAATATAAGCATTGATAAAAAACAAACTTTAGAAAATTTTTTCGGAAAAGGTATGGGAAAGATAAAAGATACTCAAAAAGAAAAAAATGATATAAGAAAATTATGGAAAATGAAGTAGCATTCTTTTTTGATAGTTATGCTTTAATTGAGATCTATGAGAGAAACCCAAAATATAAAAAATATTCTAAGGTAAATGTTGTAACTTCTTATTTTCAGATTTATGAAGTTTACCATAGTTTAATAAGAAATAGTTATAGCTCAGAAGAAATTAAAGATTTTTTTGAATTTTTGCAAAACCTTTGTATCGAGCTTAAATTTGAATGGATACCCATGTCTGTTGAATTAAGACGAAAATATTCTAAAAGAGATCTCTCTTATGCAGATTGTTTAGGCTATGTTATTGCAGAAGAATTAAAGATAAAATTCTTAACAGGTGACAAAGAATTTGAAGATTTGCCTAATGTGGAGTTTATTAAAAAGTAGCTGGTTGTTAAGCTTATTAAATGTTTATATGATCCTTTTGTTTTAGATTTAATTATAAATTATTTGAAAAACCGAATAATAATTCAAAAAATAAGCATATTAACTGTTAACCTTTGTTAACTATCAAATAAAATACCTTTTGTATCTCTACACCCTGAGATATGGACAAAATGTTCTACAGCCAGCAGGGCTATTATTCTAATGTAACAAAACTATTTTCTACTAAAAACACTTTCATAAAAAATATCTCTATTAATTTCTTGTTTTTTAGGTTTTACTTTTCTAATAAAATCTTTTAGCATTGTTTGTTTATATTTTTCTCCTGACATAGCAGCTGCAAGTTTCTTCATTTCAACACTTCCCTTTGCATTAGGCTTATGAAACACAAAAGGCTCCATATGAGAAAGTGCTTTTATTATATTTTTATCATAAGGTATAACAGCTAAAACAGGCATATCTAAAGAATTTTCAACACTTTCCAAAGGAACTTCAAATCTTTTACCATAAAACTTATTTATTATTATTCCGGAAATAGGTGTACCTCTATTTTTAGCAAGTCTAACAGCCTTAATTGTTGTGCTTAAAGTTGCATGGTCAGGTGTAGTTACTACAAAAACCTCGTCAGATGCCAAAATAACACCAAGAGTTTCTGCATTTAAAGCAGGAGAAGAATCTAAAAAAATAACATCATATTTTCTTTTCAAACTCCTTAATCTATTTTTAAGATTCAAAGGATTTACTTTTATTTTTTCATAAAGAGAAGCAGGCAGAACATCAAAACCCTCATATTCATAAATAGCATCAGAAAGATTTGCACTTCTATTTAAAACATGGTGTAATGTTCTTTCAGGGTCAATAATATTTAAATGCAAACCCAAATTAGGAGAAGAAAGATTTCCATCCACAACTAAAACCTTTTTACCTCTTTCAGAAAGAGCAGCTCCAAGAGAAGCAACTGTAGTTGTTTTTCCAACACCACCTTTTAAACTAACCACCCCGATTATTTTTCCCATGATAATTTTAATTTAATTTAATTTAAATAACTTTGGAAAATCAGAATTTTTTTCCGTTTTTCCACATAAAATCAAAATAACTTTTATATGCCTTAGCAGCAGATTCATTTTCAATAATTATTCCTTCTGGCTCATCTGTCCAAATTAAAATAGCTATTTTATTTCCATAAATATTTGTAACAGCAGGACTTTCAGTTATTTTAGGAATATATTTGTGATTCTTTGAAGAGATATCTATTTCTTTCCTATCTTTCCTACAAACCATATAAGTTTTCATTCCTTTTTCTTTTTTCATTCTAAGAAATTGATATGCAAACTCAGGCATTCTTTCTGAAAACTGCCCTTCAGAACCAAAAACATAATTATCTTTTCCTTCTTTAATCATATCTAAAAAAATTGTTTTAATTCCTTTAATTCCCTTAAATAATCTTACTTGTCCTTCAATTTTAGTTCGTTTATGTCTTTCTTGAAGCTCTGGAAGAATTGATCTTATATCTTCTTCTTGCTCTTTTAAATATTCAAGAATTCTTTTAGGGCCTGCAGCTTGAAACCATTTTACTTTTCCTACAAGAACGTAACTCACAAAACCTTTTTCAAGAAGAAGTTTCAACGCATTATACGCACTACTCCTATCAAGTTTAGCATACTTAGCAATCTTTCCCGCCTTGCTTGACCCATAATCATTCAAAACAAGATATACTTTGGCCTCGTTAGGACTCAATCCAATACGCTCAAGAACGTTTTTTGTTTTATTGACATTCATGAAAAAGAAAAAGCTCACCTCTTTTTAAATCTGTTGTAGATTTTTCTACTTCAGAATTACGGGAAATTACCTTCTTTTACGGAGACCTCTAAAAGCTATGGATTTTGCGTTTGGCCAAACATTTTGATAAAACTCTAACAGCCTTTTTTCTCCAAAAGCCTCAGACAATACATCTCTTGGAAGAGGGTCAGCAGCTATCTCAATAGTGCCTGTACGCACAAAGTTGCTAGGCAGATCATTTTTTCTATACATTCGATAAGAAGTATATCCTCTAAAGATATTTTTTTCTCCTAATCCTTCAGTCATAACTTGATGATAAGAAAGACCTTCACTATAAGATCTTCCCGTGATAAGATAGTTTATCGTAGGATTATCAGAAAATGCTAACGAATAAAACTCCAATGTTCCTTCGTTTAATTCAAGAATCCATCTATGCCTAACATATCCTCCCTCTAAGATATTCTTGCCTTCTTTTAATCCTGCAGAAGGAATGAACGAATCAAATTCCCCATTTATTATTCCCCTATACAAATCCCGAGAATTTTTGGGATAATCTTTCGGAATTGCTCCTTCATAATTCCTTAAGAATCCTAAAATACTTTGATCTGCAGGTAAGTGAAAATCAATTCCCAAAATTCCGAACTTTAATTTAGTGGGCCTATGCATCAAATTTCTTTTTTTCCCTATCCCTTTTAATTCTTCACTCATCTTCCTTCACCTCCCTCCACTCTGTGTAAAAACCCAGAAAATCTAGGTTTGTGTGAATTTTCTTTTCCGTTCTCAAGCCGCAAGTTTTGCTTCAAGTCTTTCAATCTCTTCTGCATATCTTATAGTTGTCTCGCTGTTTAATCTTCTTGGTCCGCAAAGTGTCCTTAATCTTGCCCAATTTCGCTTCAGCTCAGAGATTTTTGCCTTGATTTCTTCCTGTTGCATGGTTTTTCCTCCATTCTAAAAACTAAACCGTAAAGCTCTACTTAAACCTATGTTGTAGAATATTCTTCAACAGAGTTATTTATACTTTCCAAAATGTATTATTCTAATGACAACAAAAGAAAAATACCTCGAGCAGAAAAGAGAAGTAAAAAATATAGCAAGAAATGTGGGCCGGAAAAAAATAAACGCCTTGGAAGCCGCACTTCAAATAGACAAAACCATAAGGGGAATAACAGGAGTCACCTACAAAACAGGAAAAGTTCTCACGATAAGAAACCACAGTAACAAATTCTCCATAGATGAAAGAATTCTCGGTAAAGTTGCATCAGAGCTTGCAGTAATAGGTTACTGGCGAGCAGAACAAAATGGAAGCAAAGAACCCGGAGAAGTCCACATCGGCAAGGGCTGCAGCACAAAACACTACAAAGAAGGCTTCAGAAACTACCAACAACAAGTTCTTCAAGCTTACAATACAGCTGAAAGGAGGTGCGCATAAAAATGAATAAAGATGAACAGAGGACTAAAAAAGGGCTTGTTATGAAAATACAAGAAAAGGATATAAGAATAAATGGGTTTAACCATAAATTTATTGTTGGACATGGAGAAGAAGGACCAGAATTCCACACTTCCTTGCACAGTCCAGAACTAATTAAAACAATCTGGGCAGATCCTCTTGATAGATTTATAGAGACTACTGAATATATCAGTGAAATCTACCATCAGGAGATTGCAAAAAAAGCAGGAATAGATGTAGAAAAGAAAGGGCATGTGTTGGGAGGAGGATTCGCAAGATACATTGAATCAGAGAAAACAGTTCAGCTTGAAGGAGAATCTATGCAATACGGTTACATATCTCAAGAATTCTTGAAAGAACATTTTGGAGAAAAAAGACTTTTAGAACTTTATAAAAAGGTTTGGCCTGAAGCAGAAAATCTAAAATACAGTATGGGTTAACCTGGATATTAGAAATCAAAAAAGAGGTGAACTTCTTCTCCAAAGTAACCTTTTCCCAAAAAGCCACACACAAAGTTTAAAAACAAAACTCTTTATGTAAATAACATGCCAGAAAAGAAAACTAAAACAAAAGCAAAGAAAAAGCTTAGCCAAGCAGAATTTGAAAAAAAAGTTCTTGAATTAGCTAAAAAAGGTTTAACAGCAGAGAAAATAGGAGAAACACTAAGAAACCAAAAAATTCATCCTAAAGAATACTCCAAAAAAATATCTCATATTTTAAAAGAAAAAAATGCTTATATCGACCCTGATTTAAAAAATGTTGAAGAAAAATTAAAAAGAATAGAAAAACATACTGAAACAAATAAGCAAGATAAAAAAGCTATAAGAGAAAGGTCAAGGATTTTTTCAGGATTAAGAAAACTTAAAAAATACAATAAAGCTCTCTAATATTTAATTTTTAAAAAGAGGAAACTGGGTTTTTTCACTAAAACTTAAAATGACATCAAAAAGAAAAAGCACTTTGGAAAATGAAATAGTATTTCTAAAAGATAAATTTTTAGAAAAAATAAAAAATAATAAAGAAATCTATTTAGTCAGTCACTTTGATACTGATGGTATTAGCTCAGCTGCAATAATGATAAAAACCTTACAAAAATTAGATAAAAGATTTAGTGTAAAAATCCTCAAATCCTTAAACAAAGAGTTTATTGAAAACCTTCCAAAAGACAAAATAATTCTCTTTTTAGATTTAGCATCAGGAAGCCTCAATCAGTTAAAAGAAACAAGAATTGAAGATATATTTATTATTGACCATCATGAAATCAATCAAAAAATTCCTGAAAATGTTTCAATATTAAATCCTGTTCTAAATGGAAAGGAAAAAATAAGTGCATCTGGACTAACTTATTTATTCTGCAAAGAAATAAATAAAGAAAACAAGGAATTTGCAAAATTAGCAGTATTAGGAATGATTGGAGACCAATTAGAAAAAGAAATAGACAAATTAAATAACCATGTTCTTAAAGATAGTGAAATAAAAAAGAAAAGAGGACTCTTAATCTACCCCTCTACACGTCCTATAAATAGGACATTAGAATACAGCTCACAACCTTATATACCTGGAGTTACAGGAGATAGTGAAGGAGTAAGAGAATTGTTAAGAGAAGCAGGAATAAACCCAGAAAACGGCAAATACAAAAGTCTTATAGAACTTAATGAAGAAGAAATGAAAAACCTTATCACAGGAATCATACTGAGAAACCCTAAATCAAAAAATAAAGATTTTATAGGAGACATCTTTCTTATAAAAATATATAATAAATTAGAAGATGCAAGAGAATTAAGTGCAAGAATAAATGCATGTTCAAGGCTTGGAGAAAGTACAACAGCATTAAAATTTTGTATGGAAACATCTTCTGCAAGAAAAAAAGCTGAAGAAATTCATGTCAAATACAAACAACATATTATTTCTGGATTAGAATATGCAGAAAAAGCAAAAAAAATACAAGGAAAAAACCTTATAATTATAAATGCAAAAGACAATATCAAAGATACTATTGCAGGAACAATTGCAAGCATTCTTTCAAATTCTTCAATATATGAAAAAGGAACAATAATTACAACAATGGCATATTATGAGGATAAAATCAAGGTTTCAGCAAGGATAAGCGGAAGAGAAAGTAACGGAAAAAATTTAAGAGAAATTCTTGAAGCAGTTATCAATGAGGTTGGTGGGGAAACAGGAGGACATGAACTAGCAGCAGGATGCATAATAGACCAAGATAAAGAAGAAAAATTCATCAGCACACTTAAAAAAGTCTGTGAAATTGAATTAGTAAAGATTTAAAACCTCTTTATTTTTCCTATTTCTATGGAATTAGAAGAAGGCGATGTAGTACTTTGTACTGTTGATAGGATTATAGGAACAACTGTATTTGTAAATATAAAAGGCAATGGAGAAGGAAGTATTAATTTCAGTGAAGTTGCACCTGGAAGAATAAGAAACATACGTTCATATGTTGTTCCAAAAAAGAAAATTGTCTGCAAAGTATTAAGAATTTCAAAAGGAAGAATAGAGCTTTCATTAAGAAGGGTTACTTTAAAAGAAAAAAAAGAGGTCTTAGAAAGAGATAAACAAGAAAAAAGTTATGAAAATATGCTTAAAAGCATATTAAAAGAAAAAGCAGATAAAGATATTGAAAAAATAAAAAAAGAACAAAAACTTTTTGATTTTTTTCAGGAAGCGAGAAAAAACCCTAAAAAAGTGGAAAAAATATTTGGTAAAAAAGACTCTGAAAAAATTCTTGAAATATTAAAATCTCAAAAACCAAAAAAAACAATAGTTAAAAAATTTATAAAATTCATTTCCAAAAGCCAAAATGGGATTAGTGATATTAAAAACATACTTAAACACCCTAAAGAAATCAAAATCAAATACATTTCATCAGGAAAATACTCTTTAAAAACAGAGGCAGAAAATCCTAAAAAAGCAGATCAAAGACTTCAAAAATTTTTAAAAACAATAGAAAAAAAAGCTAAAAAGAACAATATTAAATTCAGTATTTTAAAGAAGTAAAAGAAATTCTTTATTTTAAATAACAATTAATTTATCATAAAACTAGCTTTCGAAAGATTTAAATAACATATTTTTGGAGTAGATATATGGAAGATAAAAATGAGTTTAACATAATACTCTTAGGAATAATTTTTGACCCGGAAAAAAAGAAAATACTTATTGGTAGAAGGGAAAATGACCCTTATGTTCCTAAATTAACCTGGTGTTTTCCAGGTGGAAGATTAAGAAAAGGAGAAGATGTAAGTGATGCTTTCAAAGACAGGATAAAAGAAACAACTGGTGTAGATGTTGCAAACCTTGGTTCTGTATTTTCAAAAACATATCCTGAAAAAGAAGATTTATTTGCAATATACTTCTTATGTGAGATTCGTTCTGGAGAACCAAAAGCTTCAGGAGATTTAAAAGAACTCAAATGGGTTGACCCTGAAGAACTTGAAGAATATTTTACAACCTCTTTCCATAAAAGGTTAAAGGAATACATTTTGAACTTGAAATGAAATTAAAAAAGTGTAAATCCTGTAATTCTTATACCCTAAAAGATTCTTGTAAAACCTGTAAAGAAAAAACTTCTTCTGCCCATTACAAACATATCAAAGGAAGAAAAAATAAAGGTAAATCAAAATAAAGTTCCTTGTTTCTCTCCAAACAAAACCTTTCCATATTCACCATCATAACCAGGTTCAACTTTTAATTTTTTTTCACGATTTTTAATAACAAGTCTTGCGATTTTTTCATCAAACCTAGAAGCAATTTTTTGCTCAGATACATTTAATAAAATATTAAATTCATTTCCAAACTCACTTATCATTGAATTATAAATGCTCCATGCTTTTTTTGTATTCATAGAAGTATTTGTTAAAAGAGAGATTAATTCATGTAAAGGTAAAATCTTGTAAAAATGCCTTGCATTTTCAGGATTGTTTTCCTTAGCAATATCATGTTCTGCAATAGCTTCTACTCTGTGTTCTACACCTACAGTTAAAGGTTTTCCACATTTAGGACATATACCCTTAAGCTGTTTGGTTTTTTCAGGAGAACATGAAAAACTGCATTTTCTATGTCCATCCCAATGATACTTTCCATATTCAGGAGGTGTTTCTATTGTAGATTTAAGTCCTTTTCCTGTCCTAATTGCTTTAATTATGTTATCATAACTTAATTCTTTTAAATCAAAAATAGTTGCTTCTCTGCCAAGTCTCCATGGCCAAAAACTATGTGCATCTGAAAAACTCACAATATTTGTCTTTCCTTTATAAACATCATCTATCTTCCAAAGCATTTCAGGGTCAGCACTAATTCCTGATTCTATAGCATAGATATGCTTTACTTGTTCTTGAAAACACTCTTTAAGCGAATCAAAACCAGACTTGCTTCCATACAATCCAAACCAAGGAGTCATAGCATGAGCAGGAATAATTTCAATTTTACTATTAATCTTTTTTAACTCTTCAACAAATTCAGGAGAACTCATTCCAAAAATAGGTCTTCCATCATAATCAATCCTTCCTTTACTTAAAAGAAATTCTGTAAACTGATTAGCTGTTTCTTTATTAGGAAGTAAAACAACATGATGTATTGCTCTTCTTTTCCCGTCTTGACTATACATTAAACTAATTTCTGTCTGCCATAAAAAACCAACCTCTGCTCCAGGTGAAGTTCTTAAAATTCCTTTATCATCTTCAACAAGTTTTTTATCAATTTCTTCTCGCCTTAAAGGATGCTGCAAATCTCCAACACCTAACAAATTTATTCCTTTTATCTTAGCATATTTCTCCAGGTTTTCTATAGAAATCTTGCTACTTGTTGCTCTTGCATGCTTTGAATGTATATGTAAATCAGATATGATTTCCATAAAAACCTCAATAAAAACAAGTTTTTAAGATTATAGTAAAAAATAATATAAAAAAAGAAAAATTAAAAATATTAAGCACTCACCAAAATAAATCTTTTAATTATTTAAAAAACTCTATTGTTGTAAACCTTTACTTCTTAAAAATTACTTCTTTTTCTTTGCAATTCCAAAACCTACTGCAATAATAATTATTACTCCAATTACAATCCAAAGCCACATTAAACTACTGCCTTCTTCTTCAGCAGGTGTTTCTTCTTCTCTTTCTACCTGTCCTGTTGTTGTAACACCACCTTCTTCTTCAGCAGGTGTTTCTTCATGAATCTCCTTTATTGTAACATCTGCATCACCATCAACAATTGCATTTAAAATCACATATATATCATAATACCCATCATCATCAACATCAATCTTAGCATCTTCACCAACTGCTAAATTAACAGTAACAGGGTCACTTGCAATTTCAATTGTTACTTTATCTGTTCCCACAGAAACAACACCTACATGATGATATTCATTATTAACTTCAACTCTTATTCTTTTATTTGCTTGTATTTGAGCAGTATATCCATTTTGGAAAACTTCTTTACTAATTGCATGAGTTGCCCATGTAGCTGCTCCACTGCTACTAGAACCAGATGAACTTCCTGAATTTGAAACACCTTCAACAGTATAACTTGCAGTAGCAGAATCTACATTTCCTGCATAATCATACACAGTACATGTATAAGTAAAACTTCCTGTTAATTCAGGTGTTGAAGTTCCATCACTAGATGTAGAACTTGTTGTTTGTTTTGAACTATTTGCTCCAGACTGTGAATCTGTAGCTGAACATGAACAAGGAAAACTATCTCCTGAAGTAACATCACTACAACTTGCACCTGCTGTTGGATTTGTAGAATCCATTTCAATGTAAAGATTATGTGGAGAGTTATTCATAGCAAAATTATTAACAGTGTCATTTACATAAATTTGTAACAATCGTGCACCATCTTCGTTTCCTGTTAAAGGAATACTCGTGGAATTACACCACCCATTACTTATTGCTATACTAGATTCATTAATAGCATTTGTAGAGTTAATACTTATTAAACATCTTGAACCTGTTAAACCAGAATCAGCATCACTTGCATAAATATTTAAATTTAAAGTTGTAGAGGTATTATATGCCCTATTTGTTGCCGAAGCATTTACAATACTTGTATTTGTAGCTGAATATGTTGGAGTTGATGACCACCAGATTTTGATTGTTGAAGGCCCTGTTCCATCAATAGTCATTGAAACAGCAGAAGAATTTGTAGAGTTTGTTCCATCTGTAGCCTCTACAATAAAAGTATAATTAGCTTCTGTTAAATTATAATATAGTAAACCTGCCTTTGCAGTTCCTACTGCTCCAGAAGTATTAGCAAGTTTAGCAAAAGTAGCTCCTGTAAAATCAGTCCCGTTTGTTGTTATATATACATTATAAGTTGAATCCACAGTATGGTTTGTCCAATTCAAATAAAACACACCATGTGTTCCATTAAGCCCATCAAAATTAGCAGTTGTATTTAAACCAAAAACAAGATTAGTCGGTGCTTTGGCACCACTCACAAAACCACTCATCATAATAACAATTGCTAATAAAAAAATTCCAAAACCTAAAACTTTTAAACCCTTATCCATCATCTCTTTTAATTTGTTTATACTTTTTGTAAGAAACAAGTGTTTATAAATGTTTTTTTATATCTCGTCCACAATTCCTTTTTGAGAAATAAAGAAAATAGTTTCATTATCTGGTAAATTAGGAGAGTCAATAAGTTTTGCAACTCTTGAATCTTTTTTTCCTCGTCGGAGATAAAGTCTATAAGTAGAATTATGCACAACAAAACCATTAGCAATATAGTTTTCTGTTAAAGGAACAGAAAAATCAAAAAAAGGTTCTTTCTTTTTATTAACATTAATCTTTATTTTTCTTATTTTTTCAAATCTCAAATTAGAATTAAGTAATTTAAAAATAAAATTTACTTTTTGTTTTATTTGCCTGTCTTTTATCTTGGTATTCATAAGTGCCAAATGTGCATTGTTTAATTCTCTTTTATTAATCCATTTATAACTTTTTGGTCTTGGTTTAATAATCTTTGATGGCTTTAACCCTGCATCTTTAAGTAAACCCCAAATATCTTTTCTCTTAACAGGCATTATTTCTTTAGTATATGTTTTTTCATAATGTTTAACCCATTTTAATAATCTTTTTTGTTTATCTCTTGCACTAAATCTGATTTGCATGAATTTAACAACATCTCTATCTCTTATTGAAATATTAGAAATCTTTTTTCTGCCAACATCAAATCTCAAAAAACTCCTTATTCCAAATCTTAATAAAAATAACTGGATATACTTCAATATGGTTTTTTCTTTTTGCGCAACAGTTATTTTTGGTTTTGTGATGTCAATGTGTCCTTCTGCATCAACAAAACCCTTGATAAAACTCTTTACAACTTCTTTCTCAGATTTTGAAATTATATTAAAAATTTCTGGTAAAATCAGGGAAAAAAGGTCTTTGATCTCTTTTGAATTAATATTTAAAGTAAAGCAGTTTTTATTTTTCATTTTGCTTATTTTTCCTTCCACTCCAAAAACTTTCTTAAATAAATTATTATAAATCATTAAAATATCCTTTCTTTCATCCTTAAATCTTATCCCTCTTTTTTCAAAATTTCCATCTCCAAGAAAATATCCGCAAATCTGACCTAAATTAGAACTCATAAATTCAGGCATAATTAAATTTTTATGCTTATAAGTATAAACAGGTATTACTTCAAGAGTTTGTTTTCCTGAAAACTGCTGACTTAATCTATCAAATATTTCTAAATTGGAAGGATAAGACTGATTTAAAACCCTTCTAAATTGTCTTTGAGAAATTCCTACTTTTTTACATATTTCTTTTCTTGTAATATTTTTTTCTTTTAATTTATCTGAAATCAGTTTTCCTTCTTTATCAGAAATTTTTCCAATTCTTTTAATATTAACAAGAGGAAGTTTTTGTTTCTTTCCTTGAATTTCGATTTTATCTGCATGGGCAATAAAATCCTTTTGTTTTAGGTCTTTTGCTTCTTTTTCAGTTATAGAAAAATTATCTATTGTAAAAAACCTGTGCAAACCAGAACAATTTATTATATTTGTGGTTTGAATCTCATAAGATTTTTTTACATCAGGATTAACAAAAACTTTATCTGACTCTGAGTTAATTAATTTCATATTTGAAAAATTACTTGAAAAAACTTTTTCCTGTCCCATATTCTTTATTTCTTTAATTCTTCCATCAGACAATTGAATCAAGCTATCTCCTGTTAAACAAGCATGCCCCACTATATGCCCTCCAATTGCTGTAGTAGGATCTCCAAAAAGCTGAGCAGGATTTGCCATAACTTGATTAGTTACATAAATTGCAAGATTATGTGTTTCTGCAAGTTTCATAAGTTGATGTATATATCTATTAAGTCTTTGTTGTCTATCTGCAAGTTGTCCTCTTCCAGAAAACTCTGCTCTAAAATGAGCAGTCAAAGAATCAACTATTAATAATTTAATTGGCTCACCTCCCCTAATCATTTCAGAAATTTTGTCTAAAAGCAAAACCTGATGGTCTGAATTAAAAGCTCTTGCCACAAAAATATTTTTTAAAACTTTTTCAGGATTTGCCCCAATTCCTTCTGCAATTTGTTTTACTCTTGCAGGTCTAAAAGTTCCTTCTGTGTCTATAAAAACAGCTTTCCCATTTGCCCCTCCTTTTTCCTCAGGAAGTTGAACATTAACAGCAAGTGTTAAACCTACTTGTGTTTTTCCACTGCCATAAGAACCAAAACATTCTGTAATCGCTCTACTTTCTACACCTTTTCCACCCAATAAACTATCAAAATTTTCACTGCCTGTAGTTATATTATGCACAGATTCTCTTTTTTTTGCATATGCAGTTCCTTCTACAAAACCTAAATCAAGCATTTTTCTTGCTTCAGCTATAGCTTTTCTTGCAACAGCCACACTTACTCCAGCTGCATCAGAAATATCTGCAGGAGTCATAACTGCCAAACCCATTAAATCATAAACACCTGCATTTTCCAATTTAGTTGAAACAGCAGGTCCTATTCCTGGCAAATCAGTAAGCTTAGGTTCTTCATTATTTTTTGACTCAGAAGTCACAGCTTTTTTAACTTCTTCTGTATCTTTTTTAGCTGTCATATTAAGGCAAACTCTCTTCTATTTATAAGCATTATTAAACTAATAGATATACTTTAGAAATTAACCTAAACCATGGCCAAAATTTTAAAAGCAATCAAAAACAAATCCGCCAAAACAAAGAAAGTAAATACAATAATTTCTATTCTACCTCCAGTCCTAATACTTCCTGACAATGTTTTTTTGTAAGGATAAAAAGGTTGTATACCTTTTTTAGTAAAACTATCTGTAAATAAATGCACACTATATCCTAAAAAGAAAGCAAAAGCCAGAACAGGAATAAACAATGCAAAAAATAAAGTAATTAATAAAAGAAAAATATAGCTATGAAAAAACCCTCTATGATTAACAAAAAATTGCAATAACCTAAAAGTTTTCTTGTTTCCGGATTTAGAATATTTTGAATCTATATCAGGAATTAAAGTAGCTAAAAAAGCAACTACAACAAAAACTGCTTTATTTTCAATATAACTTATAAAAATTAAAACAAAAAATAAAGTAATTGCCAGATGGGTTCTTGTAAGCATTTTATTTTTCAAGTTTTTCAAGCACTTTATCTAAATTAACATCTTTTACTTCATTAATAATTAATTCAGTATTATTGAAATAAGAATTATTCCTCACATTACCTGTAAATATCATTTCCTTTCCAAGGATTTTTTCTTTTTCTTCAATCAAATTTTCAGAATCAAGATTAATGCCTAAATCAGAAATCTTTTCATGAAATAAAACAGCCCTTATTGAATCTGTGCCATCATCAATAACAATATTTGTAACAGCTCTTTTTTCAGGAACTACTTTTCCATGCTCCTGACACATAAAATCTTCTCCTTGTTTATTTGCTTTTTTATTACATTCAGAACATACATAAAAAAATCTTGGCTCAAAACTCTGCACAATAAAAGCTCTTGTACTTGCAGTCTCACCTTTTTTTAGTTCTAAAATTGGTTTTTCATGAACTACTCTTTCAGTTTTAACATCTTTAAACTCTTTATCAATAAGCTTTATTTCAGAAAAACTTCCTAAATGAATTTCTCTATCTCTCATGCTTCCATTTAAAATCTCAATAGAACTTTCTTCTTTTATCTCACCTTTTTCAATTAAAGAAATAAGATTAGTATCCCATATCACAACTTTTATATTTGAAGTTTCATCACCTAATAAAAGATTGACAACTTTACTTTCTTCACCTTTTTTTGTCTGAAAAGTTCTTATAGGGGAAATAGAAATTACCTTTCCACTTGTATTTGCATTTCTCATACCTGGCAAAAGCTCATCAATCTTAAGATTTTCATTCTCAAAACTTACATTTAATTCAGCAGCAACTACTTGAGCTGCACCTTCTTTACTAATCAATCCAGAAAGCTTTGCTCTTTTGGCCTCAACTCTTCTTTCTACTTCTTCCTTTTTAAGTTTTGCAGAATCAGCAATCTTCTGCAAAATCTTCTCATAATTTCCCTGCATTTTAAACTTCTTTAAAATAAAACACTTTTTCTTTTTAAGTATTATGCAAACCAACAAGCTTTATAAACAATCTTAATTAAAATAAACCATGGGAATAGCAGTAGTTAAATTCAAGATAATGCCTTCTTCTCCAGAAGCAGACTTAGAAAACATTAAATTAAAAATAAAAGAAATTGTTGAAAAACAAGGTGTTAAAAATCCTAATTTTGAAGAAGAACCAATAGCATTTGGACTCAAAGCAATCTTAATTATATTTGGATGGCCTGAAGAAAAACCCTTGGAAGAGCTTGAAGAAAAACTTAAACAAATTCAGGATGTAAACTCAATTCAACTAGTAGATATAAGAAGAGCTATTGGTTAAATAACCACACCCAAAAAAATAAAAGGTATTTTTTCTTTAAAAAAACATGATTTCAGACGAACAAGCAAATCAAATTAAAAAACAAATTATTTCACAAATAGAAAAAAGCTTTCCTGAAGACAAAAAAGAATTTGCAATAAAACAAGTTCAAGACATGAACAATGAACAACTGGAAACTTTTCTAAAGCAAAATAATTTAAAAGTTCAACAAGGACAAGTTCAAGCACCTCAAGAACAAAAATGTATTTTCTGTTCAATAGCTTCTGGAGAAATAGAATCTTTTAAAATTGATGAAAACAAAACAGCAATTGCAGTATTAGAAATAAACCCTATTTCAAAAGGACACACTCTTATAATTCCAAAACAACATGTAACTTCAGAAAAAGATATCTCTAAAACAACTATTTCTCTTGCAAATAAAATTAAGAAAAAATTGAAATCCAAACTCAAACCTGAAAAAATTGAAATAAAAAATTCAAATATCATGAATCATGAAATAATCAATATAATTCCTATTTACAAAGAAACTGATTTAGACGCTGAAAGAAAACCTGCTAACAAAAAAGAACTTGCAGAACTCCAGAAAAACATTAAACCAAAGCCAAAGCCAGTAAAAAAACAACCTCAAACCCAAAAACTAAAACCAAAAGAAAACTTAAACGTCCCAAAAAGAATCCCCTAATTCTTAAAAACCAAGAGATATTCCTGAAAAATAAAAAAACATTAAAACTAAAAAAGTAATTAAAAAAACAGGACTAAAGGCAATTCCTTTTCTTATCTTAATTTTTTTCTTTCTCTTTTTTAAAATAGAAATCTCTTTTTTGCTTAATCCATGCCAAGAAGGAATGATTTTTTTATCTTTGAATTTCACATTTTGATAAAGCCAATCTCCTTCTCTTAAATATTTAGGAGAAACATTTTCTACCATAATACCTTCATCAATTGATTTGGCATAAACATGAAGCCATGGAAAAATAAAAAACAAGATTCCAAGATAAATCAAAACCCAATGAAATAAAACTCCTCCTAAAGCAATTAATACTGCAAAACCTAACATCCAAGTATAAACCCTCCTATATTTTCTAAATTGTTTTGAAAACTCTTTTTTGAATTTTCTTGGATTTTTCAGTGCAATTCTCAAACTAATAATTAAAGTATAAATAGCTCCTATAAACAAAAATATAATTAAAAAATCAGTAAATAAATTAAAATTCTCATAGAAATTATTTGAAAAAGGCAATATAGCTCCAAAAGCCATCATTAACTTAGCATCACCACCTGCAAAAACTCTGCTATAATAAAGAATACTTCCTATTAAAAAAAATACACCTAATCCAATTACTCCTTGATAAAAAAATCCAAAACTTCCTCCAAATAAAGAATAAAAAAACCTATACCCTAAAGCAAAAATAATCAAAGAAAAATTAAGCCAATTTGCAATTTCATTTGTTTTCAAATCCTGCATAACTGCGAAAACAACCCAAACCAATGCCAACACCCATAAAAAAATAATTTCATGCATCCTTAAAAAAAGAATTAACAATTTATAAATTATTACAATCAAACATTTAAAATAAAGCTCTTGCTACAAACTCCTTATTTATTTTTCTTTTTACTGCCTTCACCTCTACTTCTTTCTTTTCCTCCTTTCTTATAAGGATGTTTTTTATTTTCCTTTTTCTTATCTTTACGCTTTTTACGCTTTTGAGGCATTGCATATTCCATAATTAAAATAATAGAATTAGGTTTAAATAATTTAGGTTAAAAATAAAATTATTCACAATCTACTGCAGGACAATCACTAAATCCATAATTAGAATAGTCTTCTGCAAATTCTTTACAAGTTCCAAAGACCTCATCTTCTCCTTCTGCTTTTAAACTCCTCTGTAAAGTACAAAAATCATAAACACTTTGTGTTGCACAAGCTGTTTCACAAGAAGTCACTACAGTATCAACATTATTATTTGAAAGCCATGGGGCAAGTTTATTCCAACCCAGGGTAAATCCTGCAATAAGAATAACTAAAACTATCACAGCAAGAACAATTAATACAATTGCATTTGTACTCAAACCCTGACCTCTTTTATTCAGCATATTTAACTCAAGCATAATTTATTTATAAAACTTTCTTATTAGACACTAATCAACATAATACTTAACACGAACATTTCCTTTTCTAATCTCAAGATATTTTCCTTCTACATCTGACTTTAGAAGTATTTCTCCTTGAACCAAATTTGTTTCACCCAATTCTCCATAAACATTTAATTTTTCCTTTTGTATTTTTATTTCCTCAACAATAAAAACATCTGAAAATGCTTTTTTTGTATTTTGGCTTGAAATGGAAAAGCTCAAAATAGCTAAACCACAAAGAATAACTACACCTATCACTAAAATTATCACAGGTATATTTGCTTTTTTATTTAGTTTCATATTTTAACATAACCACCTCTAAAGTTTTATTTTGATTTAATTTTATATTTTCAAAAGAATAAGCATAATCTGTTTTTGTTGTTTTGCCTTCAATAGATGTTTTTGGTTTGTTCCCAAAAAAATAATTCTTTATATCACTCAACCCAAAATCATAAACAACACCAACCCAAACATCTTTAGGGTAATCTTCTAAGAAAAAACCTTCAAAAACCTGTAAAGCCAAATTTCCTGTAAAATTTGTTAAATTTCCTGAAGATTTAATTTCATCATAAACTCTTTTATCTTCTGTAAGCAAATAAGAAAAAAAAGATTTTGAAACCAAAGTATCTTTTTTTGAAAAACTTTCCACAGGTTTATCTGCAAAAACATTAACTGTCAATAAAAGTGAAATTCCTAAAATAAAAACTATAATCAAAGTTGCAACCATCCATGTGATTGTTGATGCTATTTGTGCTTTTTTATTAAACCTATTAAACATTTTTCTCCACTTTTCCTACAACACTTAAAATTCTAATATCATATTTATTTCCTTGTTTATCAATACTATAAAAATTTCTTTCCAAACAAAAAGGCAAACCCTCTCCTTTAATACTGCAAAAATCTTTAAAATTTTCATTACCTTTATTGACCTTTAATAGTATTCCAGGATTTGCAGTATCAAACTCTCTTACTTCAGCTTCAACATAAAACTGCTCTTGTTCTTTCCAGCCATATACATCTTCTGTTTCAAAATTCAAGTTACATTTTTGCATAAAATTTTCTTGATTCATACCCTTTAAATCAGCCAAATATCCTGAATCTGTCAAACATTCTGCAATTTTATCAGTTAAAATGTCTGCTTCAATTTCTCTTACATCATAAGGATTTCCATAAAAAACAGCAGTCATATAAACTATGGCAGCAGCAACAATAAATAAAATTACAAACCAATAAACTGAAATTACTTTTTCTCCTTTTTTGCCTTTAACTGATTTCATCATTTGATTACAAAATAATAATCCTCCATACTTGTTGTATTAAAAACAGGATTTACAGAAACATCATTAAAAAAAGAATACTCATAACCTGTATCTTTACTTAACTGGACTCTTACAATATTTCTCTCTATCTGTAATATTTCATCAGAACTAATACTTTTTTCTTTTTTATTAATAGCCTTTTTCATATTAATCTGAATAAGCATCCCTGGCTCAGCAGAATCAATAAGTAATGCAACTTCTTTTGCATATCTTTCTTCTAAAACAGCAACACTACTTGTTTTGGCAGTTAAAAAAACAAGAAGAATTACAATAAAAGCCAGATTCAAAATAATAAAAATTATGTTTTCTACTAAAATATTTGCTTTTTTATTTTTTGGCTTTATTTTCATTTTTCAACACCTTATAATATGTAATTGTTAAGCTTTAGTTATAAATTCATCACATTTTGTTGAAGAAGTTTCAGAAGTTTGTACTAAAAAAACACTTAAAACATCATCAGAATTTAAGCCACCTACACCCCAATTAGCATCCATTCCAGTTAAAACAGATTGCTTTTCACTTAAATTAATTAAACCATTTTTATCAAAATTAAAAACACCTGCCCCTTTAACCTTTTCAATATCAATATTTCCATAAAGATAATTATAATATGTTTGAGAATTTTCTTTTTTAGTGGTTTTCAAATAATTAATAAATTCAGCATAATTTATTGAACCAATTTCTTGTTCAAGAGAAGAATCAAAATCAACTACAGAACAAATTGCGCATTGCTTTGATGTAGAAGTTTTGCTCACATATCCTGCATTACCTTCTCCAAACATCCACCAACAATCAGCCATTTCTTCAGCAAGAGATTTCATTATTTGCTCTTTTTTATTTAAATTATCTAATACTTTAACAGTTATATCAGGATTTATCTTTTCACAATCTCTTTCTCCAGAAACACAGACATATGTTGTCCTACAATCTAAAGAACCTGAAGAAAAATCATTATTTGATTTTAAAATAACAGAATTATGACATATTTCTTTATTTGTGGTTTTTCCTAAATCCAATCTAAAAAATAAAAAAAGTATTACAGAAAAACTAAGTATAAGTATTACTAAACCAACTATTTGCTTTGTTGTCATTTCTGCTTTTTTACCATTAAATAAATTAAATTCCATTACATCACTCCAAATTGTTTAAGCATAAAATACATTCCAGTAAGTGCTATTCCAAAAAACACTATCCAAATTAAATATTTTATGAATTCATCTAAGTCCATTATTTTTTTATTATTTGTTTATTTTGATAATCTATTTCCAAAATCACAGGAGGGTTTTTTATTTCTATATTTTGCCCTAATTTGTATTCTGACTCTCTACAAACACTTTTTTTATCACATTCTTCAATTCTTGACTTAAAAACCATATTCTTACAAATGCAAATGCAATCTTGCATTCCTTGTACAGAACAGGATAAAGGCATGTTGTTTCCTTGTGGCCATGAACTAACAAACCAACCTTTAGGATTATAAATCTCAATTTCACTTAAACCTGCATCAATACCTTCAATAATATAATCTAAAGATTCTTCAGCTAACTCGAGCTCTTTTGAATCCTTATTAGTATTATAAATTGAAAAAAGAAAGTAAACTAAAAGTGATACAGCAATTACACCTATTATCAATTTTAAACTTTCTTCTGCAAGTAAAAACCCTTTTTTATTTGATATCATTTTAAACCCCAATTAAAGCAAGTAAAATATTTCCTGTCTGATTTGTTTTGAAAAAATCAAAAACATAATTTTGGAAAAAACTATACAACCCAAACACAACAACACCCACTACTAAAACTCCTATGATTATTTTTATCAAATTACTAATTGTTAATTCCATTTTAAGGGAAAATATTTTTTAAGTTATCTACCAAAGAAATTCCTTTATCTTTAAGCACTAAAATTGCAATAACTAAAATAGCTAACACAGCTACTGCAAGCAAAACCCAGGGCAAATAATCTGAAATAATACCTCTTTTATCATTTAATTGCATATAAAAAAAAGCAATAAAGAATTAATAAACTTAACCCTAAACTAAATTACCTAAAACAACAGAGGCTAAAATAAACAATGCCATACTAGTTACAAGAGAAGTTATAAAAAACAATAACATTCCTTTATTCAAATTTTTTCCTGTTTTATGGGTTTTCTGAAGCTTGTCTTCACCTGCATCAATTGCAACCAAAGCACCTGTCAAAATAAAAATAATTTGAATCAAATACAATCCTACAATTAATTGCAAATAATAAGGAGGGATCATAGAAGTTACATCAAAAATATTAATTATATTTCCTAAATTTCCTGTAATTTCCTGTCCAGCAAGTTCAGATAATTTAAGTCGTGTAAGTATAGTTGTAATCATAGCAGCTAAACCAACAACTACTCCTGAAAGAAGCGGAGCAAGAAAGCTCATATTGGATTTCATATCAGAAATAATTCCTGCCAGCATATCTTTTAACCTATTAGTAATTTTTTGAATATTTTTCGCATATTCTGAAATACTCATCAAACTTACTGCAGCAATTTTAAGTCCTTTTTTCACAGATTCAATAAGAATCCTCATACTTGTAGCAATTAAATCAGAGGGATAAAAATTAATAGCTCCTCTTTTTTTATCAAAAATAGCTCTTTCTACATCCATCCCCATCTGCCTTATATTATAATTAACTCTTCTAAAAAAATCTCCTGTTTCCAAACCTTTAGAAGATTCTGCAACTTTTCCAAAAGCTATTTCAGGAGGTAAGCCATTTCCAATCCTATTTCCAAGCTGGAATAAAGAATTATTAAATTCTTTTTCAAGTTGTTTAGTTTTAGTTCTCTCTTTTATAAGTTCTTTTGTCCTGTCTTTAAAAGAAACAGAAAAGAATAATGCAATACCCAAAGGAATAAACAAACTCAAAAATAAAGCACCCATTCCAAAAGGTCCTGTAATGCCTTGAGAAGTTTCCAAAAACCCAAATATTTTTTCATCACCAAAAAACCCTAAACCAAGCTGTGTAAAAGTTAAATCTTTAGAAACACCTATCCATTCAGCAACAGGAGTATAATTAAAAATTAAAGGAAGTAACCCTATTAAAATCAAAGGCAAAGCAATCACTGCTCCTATTATATAAGATTTTTTACTTTTGTATTTTGGATAAAGAGGGTTTCTTTCCAAAAGCTGAGATTCTCCATGTCCACCTGGTCTTAAAAATAAAACCTTATCAATAAGGTAAAATACTAAAAAAGGAATTATTAAATTAAATAAAATAAATACATGAACTGTTTTTAAAATCCCCCCAAGCATTGCAGAAGCAAGAGGAAGTAAAGCTAAACCTAAAGTAGGAAGAACTACTCCAAGCATATAAACATTAGTCAAAGGACTTTTTACCTCGTGAGTAAATCTAAGCATTTTATCATAAACACCATCTAAAACAACTTTCAGGGATTTTTCCAAAGTTCTTATTCTTCTTGAATTATCTGGCTCAAACAAACTGCTTTCTATAAGATGGAATGCTTCAATGAATTCAACAGAATAATCTCTCCAAATTTCCAGATAATTATCAAGGCTTTCTTTAATGGTTGAAAATTTTCCAACCTGAACATTATAAAAAACTTTTTTAAAATCAAGTGCTAAAGGATATTCAAGATTTTCAGAGGCAAATGCAATTGCTCTTTCTAAATTAGGTGTATGCCTCATATAAACCACAATATAAAGGATAGCTGGAACCATTTGACTACTTGCTTTAAGCCGCCATTTATTTGCAAGTCTTTGAGGATATCTATTCATAAAATAAAACACAAAAATTGACAAAACCGCAGACAAAAGAAAAAATACTGCAGGAATAGTATCTGTAATCAAAAATACTGCAGCAGAAATTATTAATCCAATAAAAAATATGCTTAAAAAAGAGATAACACTTAAAGTTAAAGGCTGCCATTCTTCCAAATCCAAATGTGCAATCCTTAAACTTTTTCTTACTTTTTTCTTATCTTTTTCAGAAACATTAAGCTTAATCAAACTCCCAAGACTTTTACACCATTTTTCATAACGAGAAATATCAGGAGCCATTTCTTTTTTGAAATTAACATAAGACATACTATAATTAGAACTTTTTGTCGTAGGTGTTGAAGAAATTTTACCTTCAAGCTTTCCACTATATTTTCTTAAAATATCTTTAACATCTTTATCTTTTGTCATAATTTTTCCCTTTTTTATTTATTATAAAGGTTTAATAATTTAATAAACTTATTTCTATAGGTTTTTATTTCTTCATTTGTTAATTTTGATATAAAATCAAGTAAATAAGCATTAAAATCCTCTGCAAGAAATATCAACTTTCTCGCCTCTTGAATTTCTATTTGAAAATTTAAATGATATTGTGTCTGTATCCTTTCTTTTTTTGCAAATAAAATACTTGTATTCTCTAATTCAAAAAGTCTTTTTAAAAGCATAATAGATGCTGTATGATTTTCACTTTTTATTCCTATTTTAAACAAAAGTGCTAATAATGAATTATACATACTATAATAAATTAAAGAAATAGCTTCTTCAAATTTTTTATTTTCCAATAATATTTTAGCAGAAGACAAATTACTTTCTAATTTTTTTAAATAAGAGTTTTTAATTATATTGCTAGGTTCAACTAATTTTATCTTTTTCTGCTTTTTTATCTTATTCAAAAAATTTATATCTTTCATAAAAAGTTTCCACTCCTTTTATTATCACATGATTTTTTTCTATTTCTTTTATTAAAGAATTATTTTTATCATATTTACCAATTTTTATATTAATCTTTGAATTAAATGCCTCGATTTCTTTTTTTAAATTTAAACTAGTTGTTTCCACATATATATCGATGTCACTACTTTTATTTGCAGAGAATTTTGCATAAGAGCCAAATAAAATCGCAATTTTAATTTTAGAATTTCCTTGAATCTTTTCAATAATATTTCTTAAATAAGGGTATGCCTCTAAAAGTTTTTTTAGTTTATAATTTTCAGTCATAAAAACATATGTTTTTGCTTCTGTTGTTTGTTTTAAAAAATAAATTTTGTTTTTTCCTTCTTCAAAATAATCCAAAACATTCTCTTTATAAAGTTCATTAAGTTTCCTCAAAACAGTTGTGTGGTTAGTATTAAGTTTTTTTGCTAAAGCTCTTACATGTGTTTTTTTATTCAATAATACATTAAGAATTTCAAGTTTGTAATCCTTTCGTTCCATGTGGAATATATATGTTCCAATATTTATAAACTTTTGTCATTAAAATTAGAATAGATTTGGGGTTAAAAAGAACTTAAAAAAATGACTCTCTTTTCCAACTCATCTAATTCTCTTAAAGTTAAACATTTACAACCATCACAATTAATATAAATTCTATCTATCTCTTCAGCTCTTCTTTTTCGCACATACTCTGTTGTAATTTCTCCAGGTTTAACATCTTCTATTTCAGCTATTTTTCTTGAAACATAATATTCTAAAGATTCTTCTCTTCTCATTTTAAAATTATCAAAATTATTTATTTATATCTTTCTCTTCTTCACTTCCTCATTCAACCATTTCTGCCATTCAGGAAAAACCCTTTCAGACATAGGCAAACCAGTTTCCTCTCTAATTTCATCAGAAATTCTATGAAAAGCATGATTAGAATCAACTGTAAATTGAGCTTCAAGCAAATCAGGATTTTTTGATTTTTCAGCAACTTCCACAATTGCTTTTTTTATCTTCCCTCTTAATAAAATATTATCATAAACAGCATCCCAATTACCAGCCCATCCTTTAACATTTGAAGCAATTCCTTTTAAAATCTCACTATCTCCATTAATCAAATCTTCACTCGGAACTAACTCATCTTTCTCTACATCATAATTCAATAAATCAACAAATCCTTTCTCTTCTAAAGGATCTTTTTTCCAGTGCTTTCTTACTTCAGACAAACGAACTAAACGCTTCCATGAATGCAACCCATCAGATGATTTAATAGGGTTTGCAACTGCAATTATGTCTGTTGCTTTAAAACTTGTAGCAGGTACATTTAAATCATTTACAACTCTATCAAAAACAGCATAAGGACTTGCACCATGGATGGTTCCTGCAACCACATTTGCCAAAGCACCAACCCTCATAGCCTCATACAAGGCCCTAGCTTCTGAGCTTCTTACCTCACCAATAATTAAACTTGAATCTCCAAGCCTCAAACTTGTTCTAATACCATCTTCTGCAGAAACTTCTGTAGTTGTTTTAAGCAAAGCAGAACGAACTTTCATTCTTAAAATATCATACTTTAATTTTCTCAAAGATTCAACAGGCAGTTCTAAAGAATCTTCAATTACAATAACCCTATATTTTGGAATAATCTCAAGCATTAGACTTCCTAAAAGAGAAGATTTTCCACTACTCCTTGTTCCAGCAACAAGCATAGTTCTTGAACCATCAATTAAAAAACTTAATAATCCTGCAGTATAGGAATTAATCATTTTATTCTTAATAAATAAAGGTAATGTCCATGGTTCTTCTCTATGTCTTCTTATAGCATAAGCCAAACCATCTGGACTTAAAGGTTCTTGAATAATTGCAATTCTTGCTCTTAATTTTCCAATATCTAACTGAGTATCTAAAATAGGATTTGCTTCATCTAAAGGTCTTCCAGAAATTAAACGAAATTTAGCTGCCCAAGAATCAACATCTTCCTGACTAGGAATTATATTAGTCGAACATTCATCAAAATCCTGATGCCTTACAAAAACAGGAATTCTTGAAATAGGTGCATTTAATGAAATATCTTGTAAGTTTTTATCCTGTAATAAAACCTCTATTAATCCAAATCCAATTGTATGTCTAACAAGAATAGAAGCAAGAGTATTTAACTCAGAATAATTAATTTTTATATTCTTGCTTTTAGCTAAATCCTGAAGTAAATCTTTTGAAATATTAAAAAAAACCTGTCTTACCCTTTCTGTATCTGTAAACTCTTCTGATTTTGGCTGGTGCTCTATCAACACACTTCTTGCCATATTCAGCAGAGAATTAAATTCTTCACTTAAATTATTTTCAGGAGGAGATAAATGATAAATTAATTTAGGTTCTTCTTTTTTCCTTAGAAGAGTAACTAAAGATACATCGCTTTCACCAGAAGATATCTTGTATTGGTCAACAATTTCAGCACCATCAGGTAAGTCCGGAACAAGTCGTGTAAATGTAAAATTAGGAATTGTATCTGGCTTAAAAATTTTATAATAAATATCTCTCTGTCCTTTTTGATAACCTACAAGATAAGGCTCTGCATTTTTGATAATTTTTGTTTCTCTCATCATGTCTTTGATTTTTTCCAAAAGAGAAATATAATTTGACTGGTCTGACTTAAATACAGGCTGGATTTTTTCATAAAGAATCTTTGCTTCTACAATTAATTTCTTTATTTCTGCATAAGCTGCAACAGGATCTTGCTTTAAAAGAATTAAAAAAGAAAACATTTCATTATATCTTTTTTTAAAAAACTGTTCATTTTTAGAAGCAAGTTTTTCTTTGGAAAATATTTTTTCCTGTTTAAAAAGATAAACATAAAGCTGTGCAATTTCCAAAAGCATATTTGTCTCTTTTATATCATAATTATAATTTTTCTGCTGAACAAAAACAATTCTTGAAACATTTGGATTTTCCATCAAAGCATCAACAGTATGTTCCATTACTCTAGGATTTTCAGCAAGACTGGGCACAAAACCTGCTCCAGAGTAATTAATATAAAGAATATCTTCGCCTCCTTTTCTTTCAACCTTATAAGAATATATAGGTTCACCTTTTTCAAATTGCATTTTAACTTAAACAAAAAAAGCCTAACAAGTTTAAAATATTTTGTATTCAAATACAAACAAATTTAAATCACCCTAACTTTAATTTTTTATGGCAGAAAAACAAGAATATCATCCAGATTCTTATTTAAACGAGTCTGTAATAAAAATAAGAAGTTTAGAAGAAAAACAAAGAATGCTTAAAGACAGACTTCTTTTAATAGGAGAAAATCTTATTGAAATCCGTGAAAAACAAAAACAGGAAATAATTGAAATTAAAAAAGAATTAGAGATAATAAAAAGAAACATGGAGCGTTTAACAGGATTTCTAGAAACAGCTTCATCAGAATTTTCAAACTTTGCAAGAAAAGAAGATGTTGAAATACTTGCAAAACAAGCAAAAATATTTCAACCATTAGAAATAAGAAGAAAAAAAGATTTAAAAAAATGAAAAACCTTAAATTAAGATGGGATTATTAGATGAAGTTGCTGCCTTGAAAAATAAAGGATTTTCTGAACAACAAATAATCAACAAACTCCAGGAAAGTGGAAATTCGCCTAAAGAAATTAAAGATGCTTTAGGAAGAGCACAAATAAAAAATGCTGTTTCAAGCCAAGACAATAAAACCCAAGAACTTGAAGCTTCTATAATGACTCAAGACCCTCAAAAACAAAAAACAAAAAAACAAAACAAACAAACTCAACAACAAAAACCTTATCCAGGAGAAGGAGAACTTCAACCTCCTGCTCCAATATCTAAAATAAAAAAGGAGAATTACATGCCATCTACACAAGAAATAAATCAAGGACAACAAACACAAGAAATAGGAAACACTGAGCAAAACTATCAAGAAAGCGGACAAGCACAACAAGCACAACAAGAAAGCCCTCAACAAACACAAGATTATCAAGGATATGAAGAATATGCTTCTCAAATACCTTCTCCAAACCAAGAATATTATCCTCAAGAACAATATGATACAGGATATGGATATGATTATGCAAGTATGACTGACACAGATACTATGATTGAAATTGCAGAACAAGTATTTACTGAAAAAATGAAAAAAACATTAAAACAAGTAGATGAGCTTACAGAATTTAAAACACTTGCTGAATCAAAAATAGAAAATATTTCTGATCGATTAAAAAGAATAGAATCGCAAATAGACAATCTGCAAATCACTATTCTTGAAAAAATAGGATCTTATGGAAGAGGAATTGATACTGTTAAAAAAGAAATGAAAATGGTTGAAGATTCGTTTGAAAAAGTAATGTCTGGTTTAAGTGCAGAAAAAACCCATAAAAAATCCAAAAAAACTACAAAAAGAAAATCAAAATCAAAAAAATCTCATTCTAAATCAAAGAAAAAGAAATCTAAGAAAAGTAAAAAATAAATCATTCGTTACTATATAAAATAGGACGATAATCAGGTAATCCTGTTTTCTCTTTTCCTGCTCCAATAATTGCACCTATAATTGCAAGAAAAATAATACTTCCCACAATATAAGGAGAATACATCCATAAAAAACCAGAATAACTACCATAACCTAAAAAACTAAATGTTTGGTAAATCACAACTATAAGAATAATAACTGCACCTCCTAATAAAACATAGTTAATTCCTTTATGTTTTGGGTCTAAAAACAATCCAAATAAAATTAATATCACTAATAATACAGCCAATCCTACTCCTAACCTAGGGAATATTTCTGAGAAAAATATAGGAACAAAATCAAACTGCAAAGATAAAAGTGAAACAGATAAAGCAATTATTCCATTAATCACTCTATTTTCTTTGAATAATTTAACTTGCATTAAAACCCCAAATACAATTGCAAAAATAAGAAGAAACGGAAGAATATAACTAAATACTCCTAACTGTTCCCAGACTGCAAGAACATTTCCAAACACACCTCCAGAATACCCTCCAAAATATCCGCTTGAAGCTAACATAATATCCATATTAATTAACAAGAACAAATATTTATAAATTTATGGTTAATTTCCACTCTTACCTTTTGTTAAAACTAATGCAAGAGCAATAATTATTACAGCAATAAATAATGCATTTATCCAAAATTCAGTAGTTAATCTTTCAATAATAGGGTCAAAAATACTCCAACCAACCCCTGCAGAATAAATAATAACTACTAATACAGCAATTATTGCAACAGCACCAATAAACCATTTTAATCCACTGCTTTCAATTTTTAAATCACTACCTGTAGCAAAACCCCATATCATCAAAACCACAAAAAGCATAACTAATGCAATTGTTAAAAACAAAATAAGATTTTCAACAGCTAATTTTGGAAAAACAGCCCCTACAAAAATCAAACCAATAACCAAAGAAACAAGTGCATTTAATTGCTTGCTATCATCTCCAAAAACCTTTGTTTTTTCAAGTATTCCAAAAGTTATAAAAAATATAAGTAAAAAAGGGAATGCAAACTTTGTTAAAATCCAATGTTGTAATATTGTTTCAGTTGCCATCTTAAATTTTAAACAAGATCTTCAGGCATTTCGTCTAAATCAGAATCCTGGCTTGGTAAGGCAGATTTGTTTATAATAAAAATATCACTAATTGCCCTTACAAATTGATGAGGTATAATCACTCCTCTTGCCCCTCCTATCAAAGACATAACACTTCCGCCTACTTTTATTCTCCAGCTATCAATCTTATTTTCCTGAAGATTTGCCTCTTCAACTTCTCCAAAAAAATCACCTGAATCAGTATAAACTTTAGTACCCATAACGTCTGTAACTTCTTTTATCCTCATGATTAAGAATTATCAACCCTTATTTAAATACTTTTCCATACTCTTAAACATTTATTCTATAACATATGAAATTTCTCTATAAATCAAAGACACAAAAATTTATAAAAAATTCAACACTCTATGAACTATGCTTAATAAAAAAGAAACAGCATTAGTTCTGATAATTGCTTTTATATTTGCAATCTCATTAAGTTTTTTGAAAGGAATTGATGTCTTTCTAAGTTTTTTAATTATATCTTTATTAGTGCTAATAATTAATATTTTTGCTAAAAAAATAGCAGGATTTTACCTTGATTCTGAAGTAGAAATAGATGTATGGAAAATGAAAAGATATGGTTTCAAGCCAGGTTCTCATTTTAAAAGAGGATTACCTGCAGGAGCATTATTCCCCTTACTTTCATCTGTACTTACATTTGGCAATTTTGTATGGCTTGCCTCTCTGATTTTTGAAGTAAAGCCAAAAATCTACAGAGCTGCAAAAAGACACACTCTTTACAAATTCTCAGAAATGACAGAAGAACACATTGGCTTAATAGCTACTGCAGGAATCACAGCAAATATACTCTTTGCAATATTAGGTTATTTAATAGGATTTTCTGATTTTGCAAAACTAAATATTTATTTTGCAACATTTAATCTTATACCTTTATCTAATCTTGATGGAAACAAAATATTCTTTGGAAACATTGTTACATGGAGCACACTTTCAATAATTGCGCTCATAGGATTAGGAGCTTCATTATTTTTGGTATGAAAAAACATTTAAACAAGACAATATAAGTAATAATATGGAGAAAAAAAGTTTTTTGAAGAAAAAGAAAATAACAGCAGTAATTTCAATATTTTCTTTAATAGCAGGATTTATGTTTTTAAATCAAGACATAACAGGAAATGTTATTTTAGAATCAAATCCCTCATTTAACCCTTTAACACTAATAGGGCTTTTGCTTGTTTTCTGTTCAGCAATACTTGCATTATATTCTATAAAAAAGTAAACACGCATGGAATTTCTAGAGAAAATTACTCCAAGAGAGTATCAATATAAAATTTTTCAAACATGTAAGGAAAAGAATTGTTTAGTTGTGCTTCCGACAGGATTAGGAAAAACACTTATTGCGCTAATGCTTACAATCAACAGACTTAAAAAATATCCTGAAGAAAAAATTCTCTTTCTTGCCCCAACCAAACCACTAACAGAACAACATTATTCTTATTTCAAAAAATATCTTCCAGAATTATTTGCAGGAACAGAAATATTTACAGGAACAGTGCCTGCAAAACAAAGAAAAAAACTTTGGCAAAAAGCAGATATTATTTTCTCAACACCTCAATGCATTTCAAACGACTTAAAAAACAAACTGTATGATTTAAAAGAAGTTTCTCTATTAATAGAAGATGAAGCCCACAGGTGTATTAAAAATTACGCATATAATTATGTTGCCCAACAATATAAACACCAGGCAAAAAACCAAAGAATAATAGGTTTGACAGCTTCTCCAGGAAATGATTATGCCAAAATAAATAACATTTGCAAAAACCTTTCTATTGAGGCTGTAGAGCTTAAAACCCGTAAAAGCCCTGATGTTAAAAAATATCTGCAAGAACTTGAATTTGAAAAAATAAATGTAAAACTTCCTTCTGAATTTACAGAAATCCAGGTCACACTAAAAGAACTTTTCAATAAATATATTTCAGAACTTAAAAAAAGAAAACTTTTATGGGCACCCCCCAGCAAAACAGAACTTATAAAACTTCAGAAAAAACTTGCAAAAAACATTTCTATGGGAGGTAAAAACTATAATACCCTTTTAGGAATGAGTGCTTGTGCACAGGCAATAAAAATACAACACGCATTAGAACTTTTAGAAACCCAAACCTTAACCAGTTTTAATAAATACATAAAAAACTTGTTTAAAAGAGCTGCAAAAAAAGAAAGTAAAGGAATTATAAGACTTGTTTCAAAACCAGAATTTAACTTTGTTTATATGAAATCTAATGAACTTCTTGAAAAAAATAAAGAACACCCTAAACTTAAAGAATTGGTTTCTTTGATAGAAAAAGAAAAATCAAAAAATTCTGAGCCAAAAATAATTATATTTGCACAATACAGGGAAACTATTCAACTAATTTCTAAAAAAATAAATGAACTACCTGGATTAAAGGCAAAAGTTTTTGTAGGGCAAACAAAAAAATCAACTTCTTCAGGAGTAAGTGGCTTAAGCCAGGATGAACAGAAAAAAATAATAAAAGAGTTTGCAGAAAAAAAGATAAATGTTCTTTGTTCAACATCCGTACATCCTAAAGAATACATAATCATAAAAAAAGGAGATAAAATAGATTTAAGAAAAATTGGAATGTTTGTTGATTCTTTTTTAGAAAAAAATGAATTTTCAAAAAGAATATGTGGCTATGAAACATTGACTACTGACGGTAAAAAAATATATTTCGCACCAATAACCCATATTCACAAACATCTCTCAAAATTAAATTGTTCACAAGTAAGGCTTAGTTCAGGTCTCGACACTTTAATAACTGAAGACCATAGTCTATTTAGTTTTGACAAAAAGAATAAATTTACTCCAAGTATCCCTAAATTAAACAAATTTGTAGCACTTTCTCTAAATTGCCCAAATATTGAAAATAAAGCAGAGATTGATATTTTTAAAGAAATTAAAAATAAAAACATTTCAAATTTATTTGGGTCTATTGAAGGATTAAATCAAGCAAAGATGAGAAAATTGGAAACTGATCTAAAAATATTAAAAACAATTAAACAAAAAAAGAAGAGTATTACAGAAATAAAAAAATCATCAAAAAAAGCCTATTCAACTGTGATAAATTGTGGGAACAGACTAAAAGAAAAAAGTTATTTAATAAAACGAAAAGAAAAGAAAAATTTCAAAACAAGTTTTTTAATAACTAAAAGAGGCACTGAATATTTAGCTTTTTTAGAATGGTTTTTTAAAAATGTTTATTATAGAAAGGGGAAGTATAGATTTAAATTAAAAAAAATACCCAAAAAAGATTTTTCTAAATTTTTTAAATCACACTTAAATGTAAATTACGGAAAAGTAAGATCTCCACGAAAAATAACAGTCAATAAAGAGGTTGCAAAATTTTTAGGTTTCTATGTTTCAGAAGGGCACGCGAGAAAAACGGAAAAAAAATCAGAGATTTTTCTAGCAGCAAGAAAGAAGAAAATGCAGGATCTGATGGAAAAATCAATTAGGGAAGGTTTAAAATTAAAAACAAGAAGAAGTAAAAATGGAGTTGCAATTGACGCTCAAATAGGTTATTATCTTATTAAAGATGTATTCAGAGCAGGGATAGGTTCTTACAATAAAGAAGTTCCAGAGATAATTTTTACTTCTCCGTCAAAAGTTAAATGGGCTTTTTTAGAGACCTATTTTCTTGGTGATGGATACTTTTCAAAAGACAAGATAGTTTTAACAACAGTAAGTAGAAAACTTATAACCGGAATTGTTCTATTGCTTAGGATGTTAGGAATACAACAAATAACGTTACATAAACAAAAAAACATTTACAAACTGAATATATTTGAATCTCTTCCTTTTGCTAAAATCAAGAGAAAAAAAGAAAAAAGAAGGCGTTCATATTTCTCTCTCATTCCTAAAGCCCTAAAATCAAAAAGAATATTTGAAATTTACGAAAGCTACTTTAACTATAATAAAAATATTTCAAAAAAATGCAGGGAAATAGGAAAATGGGATAATGATATTTGTTATGATTTTATAAAAAAAATAAAGAAATTAAAAAAACAACCTAAATTTGTTTATGATATATCTGTTAAAAAAACACAAAATTTTCTTGGAGGGACAGGATTATTTGTTCTCCACAATTCAATCGGTGAAGAAGGACTAGATATACCTGAAGTCAACACAGTAATATTTTATGAACCAATCCCTTCAGCTATAAGAGCAATTCAAAGAGCAGGAAGAACTGCAAGATTAAAAAAAGGAAAACTTGTAATATTAATAACAGAAAAAACAAGAGATGAAATTAATTTTTATGTTTCTCGTGCAAAAGAGAAAAAAATGAAATCTGCAATAAAAAATATAAAGAAAAACCTTGGAAGTAAAAAAGATTTTCAAAAAAAATTAAAATGACTCCTTTTTTAGATATATTTTCCAAAACAAATAAAAAGAAATTACCTAAAAAAGAAAAAATTATAATTGATTATCAAGAAAGGAATTCCCTTGTAAGTGGAGAGCTTGAAAAGTTAGGATTAAAAACAGAATTTACAAGACTTAAAGTTGCAGATTACATGGTAAAAGGCATAGCTATTGAAAGGAAAACTGTTTCAGATTTTATAAGTTCAATGATAAATAAAAGACTTATAAAACAACTTAAGGAACTTCAACAATATGAAAACAGACTTTTATTAATAGAAGGTATTGAAGAACAGGAACTTTATTCAGAAGAATTTGCAAAAACAAAAACAGGAATCCATCCAAATGCAATAAGAGGTTTTCTTCTTTCAATATTATTAAATTATAAAACACCTATACTTTTTACAAAAGATTTTGCAGACACTGCCAGATTCATAAAAATCCTTTCAAAAAAACAAAAAAAAGAACTTCCCCTAAATATAAATAAAAAAACACTCAACACTCAAGAAAGAATTCAATTTATACTTGAAGGTTTTCCAGGAATAGGCCCTAAAACTGCAAGAAAACTCTTAAATGAATTCAAAACCCTACAAAATATAATTAATGCTTCAGAAGAAGAATTAAAAGAAGTTGTTGGAAAAAAATCAGAGCCTCTAATAAAAATAATTAACTATAAATATAAAGAAAAACCAAGAAATCCAGAGAAAAAATAAAATTAATTAAATTAATTTATATCTTTCAATAGCCCCATAAACAGGACCTTTTGGAAAAAGTTTTGACTTTTTAAGTTTAAATTCTTTAACTTTAAATTTAAGTTTAGGAAGTTTTATTTTCTTAAGCTCTCCAATAAACTTATTTTTATCATTTATCTTCTTTACCCTTGCAATAGTCAAATGACTCATAAACCTTGTCTCTCTTGAAAAAATACCTTCAAGTTTCTCATCAACAGCTTTTTGAAGTTCGCCACAATTGCTTATATGTAACCAAACAATTATTTTTCTGTTAAAATGTCTTGATTTTGTATTGTCAAAAATACCTATTTTAGTTATTTCTGTTTCAAATTCTTTAAACATAATTTCTTTTAGTCTTCTTTTAACTTCAATTAAAATTTCTTTATCTATTTCTCCTAAAAACTTTAAAGTTAAATGTATGTTTTCTTGCTCAATAAATTTTCCTTTGAAAGCAGGAAGTTTTCTTTGTATCTTTTTGATTTCAGAATGCAATTTTTTAGGCAAGTCTATTGAAACAAAAGCTCTTATTTTTTCATCTTTCTTTTTTTTTGTTTTCTTTATCATTTTAAATTAATCAAATTAATTCAGCAAGTATTTTAGCTGCTAACTTAATGCTTAATTCAGGATTTTGTTTTTCAGGATTAAGTTCAACAATATCTATAGCTTTTAAAGTTTTGACTTTGTTCAATCTCTGCAAAAGATAAATTAACTGTCTGCTTGTCAATCCTCCTGGCTCTGGAAAAGCCACAGAAGGCATAAAACTTGGATCAAGCACACACAAATCAAGTGAAACATAAAGCTCTTTTCCATTTGCAAACTCCATGATTCCATCACAAGCATCTTCTAAATCAGAAATAATTGTGTTGATTGAAACTTTTTTTATTTTTTTCTCTTTTAAAAAATTAGATTCTTCTAAACTCAAACTCCTAGTACCAACCAAAAGAATATTTTCACCTGGAAAACCAGATTCAACTAATTCCCTTAGCCATGACAAATTATCTGCAAAACCTGTTTTTGATTTACGACAATTAGCATATGCATCAAAAACAATTAAACAAGGTTCTTTTTCTTCTTGTTTGCAATACTCTAAAAAAGCTCTTGTTAAAGAAAAACTAACACTTCCATCACCACCTAAAAAGATACTCTTGGACTTAATTTCAAAAATTTCATAAGCATTTTCATAAATTAACTTATTTGTTAATTCAAGATTAGAATTATCTAAATGAATTTCTTCTAAATCCAAAGAATCTACACTAATTAACTTTCCAGATTCATTACCTTGGATCTTTCTCAACTCAGAAATTATTTTATTTCCAGATTTTTCACAGCCTTTTGTCTTTCCAAATCCATTAATGCCTGGAACTTTTACTATAAACATAAAAATACCTAAGAAAGAGTATTTTTAAGGATTACTAACATTTTTCAGAAAAAAGACATTTGAGCCAATCCATAACACCTTTAGGCATATCTTCAGGCTCTTCTCTAAAACTAGTTTCCTCTATAAAACCTTCAACACAAATACCATTTACACAATTATTATTAACACAAGGAGGACTTCCCAGCCAAGAATTTACATTCCCATAAATATTACAATAAGATTCCTTAATACTCACAACTGTTTGAATGCCTTGTGAAGTATTCCAGCTATCTGTATGGCATTCATCTCCTAAAGAAGTATTTTCTAAAACATTTCTTTCCTCATCATAACCAATAGAAATTGCAACACCATAATTTTCAAAATCTCTTCCACCATTATCAGTTTCTTTGCATTCATAAATAGGTAAACAAGTTCCATCTTCCTTAGCACCTTCAGGACACCTATACTCTTCAATGCCAATTGTTTTATCTTCTTTGCAATAAGTTTCAGAAATTTTTCTTGAATCTATTTGTGTATCAGGAATTAAAGAAGGTGTTTGTATCGGAGATGTTGAAGAGGTTATTCCTCTTACATAATATTTTTTCCCACCATCTGTATCATTACAATTTCCTTCAGACATACATATATTATTTGCACAAACAAATCCTGATGCACAATCTTCAGAAGTTTGGCATTGTCCTGTAGATTCAATCCAAGAACTACATTGACTTAACTTAAGCCTATAATGTCTTTGTGTTCCTGAAAATCCTGTACTTGGAGCAGGAACTAAATTAGCACATAATTTATATTCTGAAAAAGGGTTTTGAGAAATATAATTTGAAATAAGTCGTTTTAATTCTTGTGCTTCTGTTTCATATTCAGGCCAATTCGCATTATCGCTATAAGTTATTAAAATATTATTTTCTCTAAGATAAACAGTAGTTGTAAAGGTCTTTGCTTCTGCAGAATCTGTATTTAAATCAAAAGATTCAACATTATTATTTGAAATGTCTTTATTATCTAAAATTGTTTTACCATAATTTAGAACATCTTTATTTGAACTAATAGCTCCTTCATCATCATACAAAAGAAGAAAGTCGTTTAAGTTTGTTGTACTCCCGCTTGTACAACTCTGACTTTCAACAGGCTTTCCTGTTGTAACACCACAAGAATTATTATCAGTACATGTTCTTGTTTGTTGTCCATTTACACAATCTGTCCAATCATTACATTGCCAATCAGGAGTACAAGAATTATTAGTTTCATTACTTCCTCCTATATCTTCTTCACAAGCACCTTCACTACATCCATTAGGACAATCATAAAGTTCATAACTTCCAAGACCATCTTCTCCACATGCCCATTCTTTTACTTTTGAAGCTGTATAACAAGAATCAGGATAAATATAATTTTTTGAGTCAATAACATACCCATAATTAAAGTAATCCCAACCTCCATCAGAATCACTACATCCTGAAACAGAATGTCCTGTTATTTTATCCCATGTATTTGAAAAAAATCCTGCAGAAGCAAAAGACACAGACAATATTAAAAAGATAAATAAAAATAAAAATAATTTTCCTCTTCTTTTCATGAGGTAATTAATAAAAACTAGTTTAAAAATATTATTATTTTGGAACCAAAGCATAGAAACTATATTTCTTTATAGCTTTTTTTGCAATCTCTTTAATATCTCTTTCTTTTACAGAGTTAATATTTTCTTCAAACTCATAAAGCTCTTTAGCATCTCCATTAATTTCATAAGAAAGTAAATTAGCCATTTGGTGTTGAGAATCTTCCATTGAAATAAGATAATTTCCAATTATCTGTTTTTTTACTCTTTCTAATTCTCCTTTATCTAAAGCTTTTGTAATTTTTTCAAATTCTTTTAAAATTAAAGCCCTTACTTTTTCAACATTTTCCTTTTTAGTTCCAACATAAACATAATTATAAGCAAAGTCCTTATTAATATCAGAATGTCCTTTAACTGCATAAGCAAGATTTCTTTTCTCTCTTATTTCTGAAAATAATCTTGAAGACATCCCTCCAGCTAAAAGAACATTCAATACAAAAGCAGCATAACTTTTCTTATCTTTTGCATCAGGAACATGATATGCAAAAATCAAATTTGCCTGGTCAATGCCTTGTCTTTTTTCAATTTTTTGTTTATTTATTTTTGCTACAGGAATCTTTTTAATTTCTCCTTTATCACTTCCAAAATTTTTTTCTGTAAAAGCCACAATTTCTTCAAAATTTGCATCTCCAACCACACACAAAATCATATTATTTGATTTATACACTTTTTTGAATTTTTTAATAATTTTATCACGACTCAAAGAAAGAAGAGTTTTTTCTGTTCCAATCAAAGGAATTCCAAAAGGTTCCTCATATAATGACTTATGCATTTCATCAAAGATATGAAGTCTTGGATTATCTTTGTAAAGTTTTATTTCTTCAAAAATAACTTGTCTTTCTTTTTCAATTTCTTTTTTATCAAATAAAGGATTTTTAACCATATCTCCTAAAACTTCCAAAGCAATATTCAAATGCTTGCTCGGCATTTTGCACCAAAAAGCAGTTGCAGATTCAGTAGTAAATCCATTTAACTCCCCACCTTTTCTTTCAATTTCCTCTGCTATTTGCCTGGCATTTCTTTTAGAAGTGCCTTTATACAAAAGATGTTCTATAAAATGAGAAATTCCTTTTTCTTCAGCAGACTCATTTACTCCTCCTTGTTTAACTGCAAAAGCAACACTAACAACAGGAACATTTCTTTTTTCAAATAAAATAGTCATGCCATTCTTCAAAACTTTTTTATAAAATTTGTTTTCCATTCAATATAAAAAATAACTTGGTATTTAAAAATAATTGTTCTGCATATTTTGCCTTAATAAAGTCATTATAATTATAATTATTGCTGCTATGATAAAAATAGCAAACAAAATATAATATAATTTAATAAGAGTTTTAACTTCTTTTTCTTCAAAACCTTTTTTCTCTAACGTTTTAGAGGTATCTGCATGCGTAGCAACCAAATAAATAAAAAAATTAGCAGAAATTAAAACTATAAAAAACAAAACCCAAAATTTTTTACTCATTTTAAACTTTCTTTTAAAATATTAAAAAGAAAACCAATACACCTAGACCTATAACTATTAAAGCAATAATTAACCAAAACCACCATTTTTTGAAGATAGATTTTTTTGGTCCCTGCATTTGTGTACCTGGTTGCATTCCAGGAGCACCTGGCTGACCTGTCTGCTGTGGGTTCTGTTGCATTGGTTGTTGAACTTGTTGAGCCATTTTAACCTCTTTAATTTATAATATTAAGAAAAAATCTATTATAAATCTTACCCTTAAAACGGCTTTGCACAAAAAGTAGATTAATTTAATTCTTGCACAAAAAGTAAACCATTAAAAATCTTTAAATCTAATTAGTTTTGATGAAACTAAGAGAATTTTTAAAGAAACATGGAAAGAAATTAAATGATTTAGAGACTCATTTTATCACCGATGTGTTTTATCCTGATTATGGAGAAAAGGGGCTTGATTTAATAAAACCACAAGTGAGGATTGAGAAATCTCATGAAAAGAAATTAAATAATGTTAATAAAAATACTGAGAAAAATAAGCCTAAAGCTGAAACAGACAGGGTTGTTGGGACAGTAACTAAAAAACAAAAGAAAGTTATACAAGGATTGATTGGGAATATTGGAAGCAATGAACAAGATGTAGTAAGAAAAATATTGACAATTTAGTTGTATAATGAAGGCTATCTTAAAGACAACGTAAATAACTCAACTAAATAAAAATTTAAATTCCACAACAACAGAGTTACAATTCGTTACAAACACAGGAACAGATGTTGTATTAACACATTTGCATGATTTAGAAAAAATAGGAAAAGTAATAAAACAAAGGAAAGGTAAAAGACATATCTGGAATATAAGTTAAAATGGCATCAACAAATCAATCTCCAGCATATCAAAAAGCAGAAGGAAAATTCTTGACTGCACAGACAAAAGAACAGAAATTGAAATTTCTAAAAGAGATGATTAGAGAATGTCCAAAACATAAATCCGCAGAAAAGATGTTAGCAAATCTTAAAACCCGCTTAAAAAAACTTCAAAATCAGTTTGAAAAACAAAAAACATCAGGAAAGCCAAGCAAAACAGGAATTAAAAAACATGAAATGCAAGCAGTGATTATAGGATTTACAAACACAGGGAAATCAACCTTACTTAATACCCTGACTAATGCAGAACCAAGGATAGCACCTCATCATTTTACAACAAAAAATCCTATTATAGGTATGTTAAAGCATAATCAAACAAATATACAATTAATTGAAATCCCTGCATTTGAATCTGAATTTTATGACAAAGGACTTGTAAACACAGCTGACACTATTTTAATTTTAATTACAAACTTAGAGCAAATAAAGCATATAGAAAAAGAACTTTCATTATCTAAAGGAAAAAAAATCATCATTTTTAATAATATAAAAAACAATGATGAAAGAAAAATCTCATCAACCTTAAAAAGTAAAAAGTATAATTTTGCAATAATCAATACAAAACAAAAAAACCCTGAGGAATTCAGAAAATTAAAAGATAAAATCTTCAATAGTTTTGATAAAATTCGTGTTTTCACAAAAGAACCAGGTAAAAAACCTGACAAATCACGCCCTCTTGTTCTAGAAAAAGATTCCAGGGTTAAAGATGCTGCAGAAAAAATACTTCATGGATTTTCAAATAAAATTAAAGAATCTTTTGTTACAGGCCCTAGCAGTAAATTTCCAAATCAAAAAGTAGGGCTTAAACATGTTTTAAAAGATAAAGATATTTTAGAATTTAAAACACAGTAGAAAATATACTTTTAATTATGGCAATTGATTTAAAGAAGAATTTCTTAAGAAACACATGGGAATAGAATATCAATACATGCAAACCAAACTGCTTTTTTCAGATAGATTATGTGCCTTATTTGTTTTTGCCCAAAAACAGAGTCCTTATAAAAATGTTGCTTTCAGAGCAAGTAACCATAAGCTTGAAAAAACCTTCTTAGAACTAATTGAAAATGAAAAAAATCAAGAACTCCTAAAAATTATTAAATCAAAAAATGGAACACTTCCTTCATTATACAAATCTCTTGAAAGAATGCAATTAGGAGGAATTATTGCTCGAAGAGACATAACAGACCCTGAACTTTTATTTTTACAAGAGAGTGTACAAAAATATTATAAAAATTATGTTAAACCAAGGCTTTCTGAAGAAGAAATTTCAGATCTTGAGAATTTAGCAAGAGAATTTTCAGAAAAAATAGAAGTTATTAAAACCAAAGAAAACATTATAAGCTAAAATAATAATTAATTTAAATTTAAATAATTTAATTTTCTTATGAACAAAAAAGAAATAAGTATAATTATGACCTCTTCAATTATCTCTGTAATCATAGCTATTCTTGGAGGGATATTATGGGATGAGAATAAAATTATTTCCATAATAACGATTTTGATGGCAAGTATACTTCTTTTCTTTTTATTGTATTTAGCACAAATAAAAACAAATGAAGAAAACATAAAAAACATGAGGGAAGAATTTAAAAAAATAAAAGAAAAACTTATAATCTCTGAAAGATTGAATAGATTAGAATTAAAGGTGTTCAAATGAATAAAAAAGGCTTTACAAGCACAGACATGTTGGAAATTATTAAAATCATTATAATCACTATAATTGGTTTATTCCTTATTGGAACTTTAATAAGAACTCTTTTTTAATTCTTTTCACTTCCAACTTTTCCTTATTGGAGCAATTATTTTTTCAAGAGATTCTGCAACTGCTTTTTTCAAATCAGCAGGATGTAATTCACCCAACTCAAAGCTTTTTTCCAAACTTTTATAATTTTTAAACTCAATATCTCCTCCAAACTTGTTACTTCTTTTTATTTTCATCTTTTCAAACTTTGGAAAAATAATTAAACGAGTTATAGCTAAAACAGGATTGTTTTTAATATCTCTTGTCTGGCAATAAGCTTTATTTATTTTTTTTTCAATATCTTTTTTACTATCTCTAATAGAAATAAAACTTTCTTTGATAGAACTTGACATTTTAGTCCCAGGTCCTTTTAATCCTGGAATTAAAGGTGTATAAAGATAAACAGCTTCTTGCAAACCAATATCTTGACCTTCATCAACACCTAACATATAAATTTTTCTCTGGTCACTTCCAGCAACTACAAAATTAGTTTTAAGATATTTTACATCAGCAACCTGCATTAAAGGATAAATAATCTGGCTTATTTTTGCATTTTCAATATCTCTTGCTACTTTTTGCATTGAACGAACACCTCTATTAACAGTGACATGTAAAGCAAGTTTAAGTATATCTTCAAAATAATCTGATTTTCTTTGATAACTTGTTCCTCTAACAATTTCTGCTCTTAATCCAATAGCCTTAAATCCTTTTTCCCACTGCTTTAATTGAGAATTGACAAAATCCCAATCACCTTTTTTATTCAGCCATGTATGCCAATCAGCAAGCAAAATTTTAACTTTAATACCAGCTTTTTGTAAATCAAGAAGTTTAAGAATAGTTACAAGATGTCCTAAATGAATTTCTCCACTACACTCATACCCACAATAAACAACTCCTTTTTTCAGAAATTTTCTTATCTTATCTTCATTAATTACTTCTACAGTATTTCTCTTTATTAACTCTATACTTTTTTTATTATTCATATATTTAAAAATAAAATCAAATTATTAAAACTTATTGTTTTAGAGTTTTTGTTTAAAAAATTCCACCTTGATTCGCACCTGTTTCTTGCCCTTGTGTATTTTCTTCTCCAGAAACATTATCACCAGGAATATTTGCCTGACCTGTATCATTTTCAGTATCTCCACCTGACACAATTCCCTGACCTTTTTTCTGAAATTCTTCATGTGCTTGGGAAAACTCTTCTCCACTTTCACTTCCTACATTATTAAAAGCTTTTTGAAGTCCTTCTTGTGCTTGTTCCGGAGTTTCACTCATCACTCTTTGCAATGTTTGTTGAGCAACTTGTTCGCCTTTTTCAGGATTCTGGTTTTTTAAAGCATTAACAGCTTCCTCTCTTCCTCTTACACTATTTTCCATTGCTCTTTCAATTGCAGATTTAGCTTCTTCAGGAACTTGCTCTAAGACACCTGCAAGAACAACCATGTGTCTTGTTGTTTGATTTGCTACTTTTTCTGCAGTCTTTTCATTATTCTGAGATTTTTCTTTTAATTTTTCAAGGTTTTTTTCATACAATTCAAGAGAACGATTCATTTCCTTTTCTTTTCCTTCTTGAGCCATTACTACAGTTTCTGCTGCTTTTTCGTCTGCAAGACTTTCTGCGCTTTGAAACCCGTCAAAAAATCTATCTAAAAAATAAAAAGTACTATCTGGAGTAATTCCGGGATTTCCTAAATCTTCTTCAAGTTGTGCAGAAGCAATTCCTAAACTAAAAACCAACATGCTTGCAAAAACAAACGTCATTATTTTTTCCATGCTTAATAAAAGAAATAATTGTTTAAAAACCTATTGATAGATAACTTTTTCCTTATTTCTAATTTTGCACTTCTTCATTTATAAAAAATTATTAATTATAAACCTAAAAACCTAAAAATTACTGAAAAAGAACTCTTCATCAATTTGAGTTTCTTTTTTTCATTCATATTTCTAAATAAGAATTCTATTTATTAAAACTTTCTTAAAAATATTGTTGTATTGATCCTGAACCAATATTTCCAGATTTATCCTTACATTTAATATAATAGGTATAAAGTCCTTTAGGAGGAGAGTATGCTTCTCCAATTGAGTTTGATTTCTGATGAATTGTTCCATAATCTGTTTCAGAAAAAGGAATCATTTCATTATAATTTAAACCAGAATCCAAAGACCATACACAAAGAGCTCTTTCAGAAGTTATTAAATATTTCCCAAGCCAATATCCCTCTGGTTTATAAGTCATCCATTTTTCTAACATTAAAGGAGGTGTTGAAGAAATCCCAAAACTATCTGTAAAATTATATTTAACACTACTTAATGTTGTTGTTCCAGAAACTCCTTGACAAGCAACAAACATTGTTCCTTGATTAGGGTTAAAAATAGGAGAACCTGTAATAGCATAAGCACTAGTATGGTAATTATTTTGAGGCGGGATTGTAAGAGGGTTAGATGATTTATGCATTAAAAGAGGATAATCTTCAAAATTAGGTTTCCATTCCCAAGAATACCTACAATCTGCAGCTTCAGAAGTTATTGCAATTGTTTTTATAGCGACACCATAATTTCTTTCTTCACCAACATAAATCTTTTCAATAATTCCTTCTGGATTATTTGAACAATCCTCTAAACAAGAAACTATATTTTCTCCAAGCATACAATTTTCATCTCCACAAAAACCAAGAAAATTTCCTGCACCTAAATCACAAGTTGAATTACAAACAATACAACTTGTTTCCCCATATTCACAATATTCAGTAATATTATTTCCATCATCACAACCTTCCTCTCCCTCCAAAATATTATTCCCACAAATAGGCTGACAATCACTTGGACATCCTGTTAAAGTTTCTCCTGCATCACAAACACCATCATAATCACACCAAGGCTCAGGACCAATACAAGCACCACCACTACATCCATAAGGACAAGTATATATTCTAGAATCATACTCTCCAGTAAAGGTCGGATTTAACAACCCAATTATTTCACACCTATATTCTGTCACACTTTCAGTAGTATAACAAAAATCTGTTTTAGTTACTCCATGAACATCTGTAACAGTTCCTTTAGTATAATATCCTGTAGGCCCATCACTATCACTACATTCAGGAGAAGATGTATCTTGAACACACTCTCCATATTCACAAACCTCTCCTGTTGGACAAGTTCCACAATTAATAAAACCACCACAACCATCAGGTTCATCGCCAAGACTGCATTCATAAGAATCACATGTAAGAGGAATACAGGGGCTTGCTATAGGCACACAAACATTTGCTGATGTACACTCATAACCTGTATTACAACCACCGCAATCTACACTATACCCGCAATTATTTGTTTTTATTCCACATTCAACTCCTGAACAAGTTAATGTAATAGACTCGTTTACACAATCCTGGGGAACACAAATATTATTCACACAAGTTTCATTTGCATTAACATCACAATCATCATTAATTAAACACTCTCCCCTAATACAGCTCCCATTTTCATCAGAAATAAATTCACTAGGACAAGTACAATCTGCTAAACAATTCTCACCTCCATCACATTCTACCTCAGAATCTTCATTAGAATAATTCCAGGTTCCATCACAAGACATAGGAATTTCAACACATTCATAATTCATACAAATTTCATTATCTTCAAAATCACAATCAGAATTATTTGTACATTCATAAACACACTCTCCACTTACACAAATTTTATTTCCTGTACAATCACTATCTAAAATACACTCATCGTCTCCTGTTGAACCACCATTAGAATCTCCACCAGAACCACTCCCAGAATCATATCCTCCAGAACCACTTGTTTGTCCTCCATAAGAACCTCCTCCAGAAGTAGCACCTTCTGAACCTGTAGATTCTTGGGTTAACTTTGTTGAAAAAAACAAAAGTAATGCAACAATTATTATAACTAATGCAAGAATTGCAAAGAAAAGATACATGTAAACTTTTTTTCTTGGAGGATTTAATTTTTTATTTCCAAAAGCAGGGTTTTGTCCAGAACTTTTTCTCTGGATAGTACCTGGTTTTGGTCCTGGTTTATGACCATAAACAGGATTTCTTCTTACAGGAGGCCCGCCTCTTTTAGGATTATTCATTTTAAAATGAAATTTAAGAGATTATTTAAATTTTCTTGTTTTATAAAAAACATGTTAATAGAACTTATAGCATTTTTAGTTATAGGTTGTTTGCTTGGAACAATAACAGGCCTTATTCCAGGTATACATATAAATCTAGTGAGTTTGTTTTTAGTTTCCTTTTCAGCTTCTTTTTTAACTTTTGTTGACCCTATTTTCTTCATAATACTAATCACTTCAATGGCAATCACACATACTTTTATTGATTTTATTCCAAGTGTTTTTCTTGGATGCCCTGACACAGATACAGAATTAAGTGTTTTACCAGGACATGAACTTTTAAAAAAAGGACAAGGTTATGAAGCAGTTATTCTAACTGCATATGGGAGTCTTGCAACAGTAATTATACTAATTTTGATTTCAATACCTTCAATAAAACTTGTTACTGGTTTTTACAGCTTGATTAAAGAGCAAATACCTTATATATTAATAGCAGTTTCTATCCTACTTATTTTGCTTGAGAAAAAAAAGTCAAAATCACTTCTTGTGTTTTTACTTTCAGGTATTCTTGGATGGAGTGTATTAAACCTTAACACATCTCAAAACATTTTTACAGAACCACTTTTACCTTTACTAACAGGATTATTTGGTGCCTCTAATTTAATATTAAGTATAAAAAACAAAACAAAAATACCTAAACAAAAAATAACAAAAATTAAACTAGATAAAAAATTTATTTCACCTATTTTCGGTTCTCTAATTGCATCTCCTTTATCAAGCTTTCTTCCTGGTTTAGGAAGCGGACAAGCAGCAATCATAGGAAATATAATTTCTCAAACAGACAGAAAAGGATTTTTAATTTTACTGGGAGCAACAAATACTTTGGTTATGGGATTTTCCTTTATCACTTTTTATGCAATTTCAAGAACAAGAACAGGAGCAGTAGTTGCAATCAATAGAATACTTGGAAATATAAATCTTAATCTACTTATCATTATACTTATCTGTGTTTTTATTTCAGGAATAATAGCTTTCTTTTTAACATTAAAAATTGCAAAAATATTTTCAGAAAAAATAAGCTTTCTTAATTATTCAAAGATATCAATAACAACACTAATAATTTTAGTATTTATTATTTTATTTATTTCAAAACCTCTTGGTTTATTTATTCTTGCAGTCTCAACAATAACAGGGATTTACTCTATATCACTTGGAGTGAGAAGAACTAATATGATGGGCTGCCTTTTACTGCCTACTATTTTATTTTACCTTATTTAAAACTATAATTCAAAACCATTTACCTAAATTCTCTTGTTGTTCTGGCTCTTTTCCAAAAACAGAATCTATATGTCTCTTAGTTAACTCAAGGCTTTGAATAATATACTTTGAAAGTTCGTATTTTTCTGCAAGAGATAATGCAGGCTCAAGATATTTTTTTATACCTCCTTCATGAGTTGTAAAGATTATTTTTCCTTTGCATTTAGAACACTTGCCATTTAAAGGAGGCCTTCTCATAATTTCATTACACCCTACACATCTAAAATCTTGCATAGCAAAATTCCTTAAATTTCCCCTCATATCTCTTAAAAAATGTCTTTCAATAACAAGTCTTGCAGTTTCAGAAGTATCTGCAGATCTTATTTTTTCAACCAATTCCATCTGATGTTGGACTTTTTCCTGCATTGTAGCTAAAAGTTTATAATTAGAACAAATAACACCTTTGTTAAAATTAGAGGTGTTATGTGTAAACCCTATATTTACAAAAGGATCTTCATTTTTTGCTAACAATTGTTTTACTGTTTTTATTTTAACTTCAGACGAATGCTTTCCCTGCTCAGCTTTCTTATAAAGTTCTAAAGGATACTCATTAACAAGTTCAAAATCAAGTATTTGATCATCAACTTCACCAGCATCTATTTTAGCATTTAAAACAAGAGGTGCATCTTGTGTACCTCCTCTATGTCCTGGCAAAAACTCTCTTGAGAAATTCAAAAGCACATCTCCTAAAAGCATAACTGCAGCCTCATCACCATCACAATCTCTCCTAATAGCTGCATGCATATAAGGACTTGCAAACAAACCCAATACTTCTGAAAACCCAATAATCCTGCATATAACACCTGCACAATTATGAGGAGCCATACACACTCCTAAATGTCCTACCAAATCTTCTTTTTTCTTCAAATTATAAAAACTAGGCATTTTGTAAAATCTCTTTAAAAGTTCATCAACATAATGTGCAACATTAACAAAGATATCGCCTGCTCTTGCTTCAGGAACACTAAAGGAATTAGGTAAAATTACATCATGAGGTTTTAACTCTAAAATCTGGTCTTCACTTACAAGTTCTTTTCCATTAATATCTTTTTCATAACCCAACTCTTTTAACTTTTCAATTGAAACAGAAACTTCCTTAGGTTTAAAAGCTACAATTGATAATTCTGTAGCATCAAACCTTATAGTCCCGTCTTTATTTACTTGTAAATTATGTGCAGCTCTTAAAATTCCTTTAGACAAATTCTCTACAATATGATTTTCAGAACTAGTACCTCTTATCCCTTTAATTAAAACAGGTACTTCATTAGATTTTAATCCAAGTTCTTCTACAGCCTTATCAAAATAATGATTAACATCTATTTTTCTATAATAGTAAGAGGTAGAATTTTCATTTTTATTGAAAGAAGTTTCTTTTTTCTCTCTATCATAAAACATATGTTTTGTTTTTTTATTGCACTTCCCACAAATAGGATAAATAGTTTCAAATTTACATTTTTCGCAAAAATAAGAAGGGAATTCTCCTGAAACAGCTCCTTCTTCACAAGCAGCATGAACACTTCTAAGTCTTCCTCCTTCTTTTCCCACAACAAACAATCCATTAGGACTTCCTGTTAATTTTCTGAGTTTTGCTTTTTCAGGCCTTCCCATTCTAGAACCAATAAACTCTCCTGCTTTGTCTTTAATTTCAAATTCAGAATGTTTATTTATTATTTCTAAAACATTTAAATCTTCAACTTCAAATTTTTTTTCTTCAATAAAATTTTTTAAAAATCCTTCATTTTCCAAAACCCTGAAGTCTACACCTAAATTTACAAGCAAGGTTTTACTCTCTTTTGGTTCAATAACAATGTGCTCAGTAGTAACCTTATGTTCAATTCCTAAAAGTTCTAAAGCTCTTTTTCCATCAGCAAATTTTTCATGTTCAGATTTTATATAAGGCAGGATAATCTTTTTTTCAAGTTTGGCTTTTTTAAGCCAATTAATTAAATTGTATAATTGTTTTTTTGTAATCTGGGTCCAATAAAAAATATATTTTGGATGTAAAGGAAGTTTATTTTCCCTGCTTATTTTAATTGCATTATCAAAACCCACTTCAAAGTAATTTATTTCTTTTTCAAGTTCAGGATTTTTCTCTCTTAACTCTAATTTCCATATTTCTTCAACATAACCTGGCTTAATTAAAGAAGCATTTCTATTTAAAACATCACTAAAAGGAAAGAGCATATCTCCAAGATAAATTATTTCTTCAATATCAGGATAAAGTTTTCTTGCTTCTTTTTCATCACTTATTCTTTTCACACTTCCATTAAAAAGTTTTACAACAGGTCCTTCAATATCATCACAAACAGTTCCAACCCCTCCTTTAGTCGGCTTTTCAAGTTTAAGTTGAGTTCCTGTAGCTATAAAATCATCTGTTATAGCCATAGTAGCAGGATGTAGTGAAAAAGAACTAAATCCACTCACTCTGCTTCTTCCATATCTAAACCTAAATCCTCCTGAAGCAGAAGGATGTCCAAATACAGGCCTTCCTGCAACAAGATCTTTAATATAAGTAGGAGAATCGTCTGTTGCACCTTTTTCTCTTTTTTCATGCAATTCAAGATATTCTGATATAAAATCAAAACCAGTGGATTTTATTCCTTTATCTTTTACACTATTCAAAAGCCTAAATCCTTTTGCAGCTTTTTGTGCAAGCCCTTCTGAAAAAATCAGGCACATTCCTCCCCTGATATAATCTGTACTTACCCTATCTAGATTTTTAAAATTAGAAACTTCTTTTCGTGTAGTAGGTTCACCTTCAATTTGAATAGGAATGTTTTTTGCCAAAAATAAAGCTTCTTCTTTTGTAGGCATATACTGGAGATTAGTAATTCTTTCATGATAATCCAGGTTTTCAATAAAATATCTCTGCACTTCTTCATTTGAAGGGTCATACTTTGCATATCCAAAAGTTTCTCTTAAATAATCAATAAGCATTAAAACTAAACATGAAGCAGTAGTTCCTGCACTTCTAATAGGTCCTGAAAAATAAGCAATAAAATATTCTTCACCTTTTTTTGTCTTACCTGTTGCAAGTCTTGTGAATCCCTCAATAGGGCTGGAAACCACACCAAGAGTTATATAAGCAAAACCAATTCTAATTCCAGCTTCAATAGCTTCAATCAAACTTGAGAATTTACAGTATTTTTGTTTTGCAACTTCTTCAGCAATTTTAAATGCTACCATAGGGTCAAGCTTTCCATAATCTTTTTCAAGTTCAAGTATTCTTTTAACAATTCCAGAACCCCCTATTTGAGGGTATATAGCTGCTATCAAACCCACTACTTTTTCAGCCAAACTCCTTGCCAAAGGAATTTCAACTTTATCAACAGGATCTTTTCCTTGAGCTCTTGCTTTTTCAGCTATAGCATATACTTTTTTTGTTTGCTTTTCAATTTCTTTAAGATATTGTTGTGTGTTCATTTTAAATTTAGATTTTATTTAAATATCCAAGGATTTCATTCCAGTCATTTACCCTAATTATATTTTCATTTTTCTTTTCATGTTCATTCCAAGGTTTATCCAAAAGAAAAACCCTAATACCTTTATTAGCACAATTTAAGGCATAAGTGAGATTATCTTCAACCATAATAGAAATGCCTATTTGTTCACAAATTTCAGATTTTGTTTTACCTCCAAAAATATCTCCTGAATAAAAAACATTAAAATTATTATTTGGAAATTCTTTTTTAAAAAATAATTCTGTTTTTTCTTTAATTTTTTTAGGACGTGCAGTAATAAAATAAATTTCATGAGTATTTGAAATCAATTCAATACTTTCTTTAACTTCTGGAAGTAAACTTAAATTATCAAACTCTTCTGAATCTAAAAAATCATGCATCTCTTTTATAGCTTTTTCTTTTGAATTATAAATCTCTGTCTTCCATAAATGATATTCTTTAATGTTATGCCATTTAAAATCAGTTTTATTTTTTTTATTAATAAAAGCAAGATAATTTTTCATAAATTCAATGATAACATCGTCAATATCTATACCTATTTTTATTTTAGATTCTTGTTTCATTCTAGCTTTTTGCCTCCAAAATCTAATATTTTAACTGCTCTTGATTTTAAATTAAATAAAGGAACCTTGCAAACATCTTGTTGAACTCCTTTCTTTCTTTGATTTTCTGTTTCATCTTCCCATGAAGCATTTGAAACTAAAAGTATATTATTATAATGAGAAACAGAGCATTTATGTGTATGTCCTGAAACAAAAATATCTGGAATCTTATCAATAACCATGCCATCTTCTTCAGACGGCAAAGCCTGAATAGATGAATGAGCAGGTGCTAAATGCCTGTGTTTTAAAAGATATCTCATTATCTCTTCAGGAGCATTTAATCCCTTTTCAAGAAGTTTTTGTACATTATTTGCATAATAAGGATATGAAAAACCATGATAGGTTAAAACATCTAATCCAGAAAAATCCTTTTCAGCCCCTATATTTACATAAGAAGGGTTACCTGTTAAAATAACATTTTTTAAATTATAAAGTGGCCATGCATATTTTTCATCCAAAACAGGTTGAGGCTCCATTAAACGAACACCATCATGGTTTCCAGGAGAAATAATTACCTTAATATTCCTTCTTATCTTTCCAATTAATTCTGCAAAACCCTGAAATTGAGATTCAATATCTTCAATTTTTAAATCTTTTTTCTGTCCAGGATAAACACCTACACCTGCAATCAAATCTCCTGTAATAAAAAGGTATTTTATTCTATCAGATTCAAAAGAATTTTTAGTCTTTCCATTTAAATAATTAATAAATTTTTTAAAATTATCTTCAAAAAAAAGCTTGCTTCCATAATGTAAATCACTAATGAAAACTGCATTTTCATCATTAGGTGATTTTTTTCTTTCAAACAAAACAGCTTCAGGAAAAACAATATTATTTGCAAACAAAATCTGCCTGTCTCCAAAACCTGTAAATCCAATTACACTATCTAAAGAAAGATTTTCAGCTTCTTCAAAAAGATCTGGTTTATTATTATTTATCAAGACTCTTGTTTTCCCTGTCAAATCTTCAACTTCTAAAAGAAGATTCTTATTCTTAGTAACTCTTTTCTCAGAAATCAATCCAATAATAGAAACTTTTTTTCTTGAATTAGGTAGCTTATTTATTGAAACCAAATCACTTAATTCAGAATGTTCCTGTAAAATATTTCTCAATTTGACAAACCTGTGCCTAAAATTCTTTACAAAATCTTTTACTTCAACTTTTTTCTTGAATACAGGTGTCTTTGATAAAACCTTTATGCCTGTTTCACTTATTTTTTGATTTTGATCAGAAGGATTTTGTAGAGGGGAAACCTCCTTTGATATTTCAATACTTAAACCTAATTTTATTTTAAGTTTTTCCAGCTTTTTCTGTTTTTCTTCAGGTAAGGTTAAAAAAAAATCCTGGGTTTTTTGTTTATTGTTCTCTAAAAAATTTTTTGTAATGATATTTGACCTTGTATGTTTTTGGATTCTTTCTAAAATAAGTTTAGCAGATTCTAAATCTTCAACTTCTTCGCTAAAAAGATTTAATGTTTCAGAATCTAACAAAATTCCTTGTTTAATACACCAATTAAGCATTTTTCTTTTATCCATTATAATCCCTATTAAAAATTTTATTGATAACTAAGTGACTCATGAATTATTTGCTTAGCCTTATCTATTATATTTTTTGCAATTGCAAGTCTTATTTCCCTTGTTCTCCCTCCTCTTCCTTTAGAAATCACCCTTACATTAATAATCCCCAACATATCAAATTCCTGAATTATATCTGAAACTCTTCTTTGAGTCAAAACTTCAGATTTATTTTTCAAACAAACCTCTTGATAATGATTATAAACATCTCCTGTAAAAATAGGCTCTCCTTTATTTTTTTCAGACAAATTAATTATAGAATGCAAAACATACTGAAATTGTTTGGGTTCTGTTTTTATTACATCAAGTATTTTATCTCTTTCAATTTTAGTATTAGCTTCATCTATGTGTTTTAAAAGAATTTTTTTAGAAGAATCTCTTTCAGCAAGTTCTCCTGCAATCCTTAACAAATCTAAAGCTCTTCTTGCATCACCATGTTCTCTTGCGGCAAAAGCAGCACATTTCGAAATAGACCCTTCTTCAATAACTTTTTCCTTAAATGCCTTAGCAGATCTTTTACTTAAAATATCCTGGAGCTGAAGAGCATTATATGGAGGAAATACTATTTCTTCTTCTGAAAGCGAACTCCTAACTCTAGGGTCTAAATTGTCTAAAAAAGTCAAATCATTACTAATACCTACAATACAAATCTGTGTCTTTGCCAACTCTGAATTTAATCTTGTTAAATTATAAAGGAAATCACTTGAGATTTTTTTAACAGCTTGATCAATTTCATCTAAAATCAAAACCAAAAGCTGTTTTTCAGATTCAATTAAATCAATAAATCTATTATAAACAGTTTCTGTTGGCAACCCTGTTTCAGGCACACTTCCCCCTAATTTTCTTATTAATTCTGCCAAAATCCTATATTCTGTATCAGACACCTTTTTAAGTTTACAATTCAAATATTCAATTCTAACTTTAAAATCACTTTCTTTTTTTATCCTTTTCAAAAGTTCATCTTTAATATACATCATAGAAAGAGTTTTGCCTGTACCTGTTTTCCCATAAAGAAATAAATTACTTGTTTTTTCACCTCTTAAAATAGGTGCAAGTATAGATGCCATTTGCTTTATTTGTTCACCTCTATGAGGTATTTCATCAGGCCTATAATTTGTCTGTAGAATAGTTTTATTTTTAAAAATCCTATTACTATCAAAACTTTCAAATATTTGATCTAAATCTGATTTCATTTTTTCCTCTATTATTAATTGACCCACACGTTTGTTTCAAGTGGAGATTTTTATAAAATCAAAATCAATTATCGAGAAAAATTGATTTTCTTATATAAAGACTTATAACCACTAATAAAGAAAAACACCTCTATTTCAGGTGGAAGGATATATTTAGAAACATATACTAAATTATATGCTTTATAAGATATATTATAAAATATATATAATAGGATAATAAGATAATAGATTATTAAAGATTTTAATAATAAAATACTAAATCAAAGAATAATAGAAAATTAAATCAAAAATCAAAATTTCCTTAAAATTATTTGATCTTATTCAATCAATTTTATTCAATCAATTTTATTTAATATATAATATAATATATATAATATAATAT
>CAZKZO010000001.1:66615-77560 GCA_964557325.1 Candidatus Woesearchaeota archaeon
AATTTTATTCAATCAATTTTATTTAATATATAATATAATATATATAATATAATATATAAATTATTATAAATAAATAATAAAATAAAAAATTAAATTTTCCTTTTTAAATATTTCCATACGAAATTAAAGGGTGTGTGAGGTTTTATTTACTTATATATAAAATTCCTATATACTCGCACATCTATATAGCTTTACAGAAAACTTTATATATTATTTCTATTTAGCTTTCACATGCAGAGTAAAAATCCTTTTAGTGTAATTCTTGGAAAATTGATAGTTACAAAAGAAGGTAAAAAATTAGGTTTTGTTAAAGATGTGACATTTGAAACAAAATCAGGTGAATTAATTAATTTAGTTGTTAAAGATAGCACGCCTTATACAAGAAATCTTAATTTAGAAAGAACCTCTGGCAAAGATCTTTTAATACCTTATAGTGCAATAATTTCAGTAGGGGATTTTGTTGTAGTCTCAGAAGAAGATTTGATTTAATATATCTTATTTAATTAAAAATTTAAATATTTGTAATACCAAAATATTTTTAAATAACCTTTTTTATTAATTAATCATGAAAGTTATAGGATTTAATTTTACAAAGATAAGTGCTGAAAGAAATAAAAAGAAATCAAATGAAGTAAAACTTGATACTGAGATGGATATCTCTGATATAAACAAGATAAAAGAAAGTCCATTAAAAACAAAAGAAGAAATAATTGAAGTAAAATTTGTTTATGGTGTTAATTATAAACCTGATTTGGCAAAAATATCTCTTGAAGGTTCAATTATTTTTGCTCTTGAATCAAGTATGTCTAAAAAAATTCTTAAAGAATGGAAAAAGAAAAAAATTGCAGATGAATTCAAATTAGCTGTATTTAATGTTATTTTAAAGAGATCTTCACTAAAAGCTTTACAAATAGAAGAAGAACTTAATCTTCCTTTACATGTACCTATGCCTTCTTTCAGGAAAAAAGAATAATCATTTGGTTTAAGAAGTAAATAAAATTTTTACTTATATCTTTTTATTTATATCTTATTTTAGATAAATATTATAAAATCAATTTTCTTATATCTATTATGAAAATATCACAAGAAAAAAAAGATAAAATATCTGAACAAATACTTGCTTATCTTTTTTTTATGTCTCCAAAACCTATTTTCACTTCTCATATTGCAAAAGAAATTGCAAGAGACGAAGAATTCACAAAAAAACTCCTTCTTAAATTAAAGGAAAATAAATTAGTAACAGAAATCAAAAAAAGCCCAAAAGGAAATCTTTATACTAGAATTTCCAGGTGGAAGTTAAGCGATTCTGCTTATAAAGCATATAAATATAATCAATAGATAATTATTACCACTATCTCATCACCCTTTCCACACTACTCTCATTATCATGCTCACTATAGTATCACTACCACTCTATCACCACCTCTTTACTACATCACCCTTTCCACACATCAACCCTACCACACTACCCTCTTTACTACATCACCCTTCATCGTCATTTTCTCTACCATTGCCTTTATTATCTAAAAGAATAAAAACATCTATTCTAAATTAAAATAAGTGTTAGAGTATGTTAAACTTTTTATAATAAAGAGTGTTTTATAATAAAGAGTGTTATATTAAAAATGGATAAAATAAAAAAATCTTTTGAAAAAGTAAAACAAGATATTGATTTTTTGAATAATGAAATAAATATTTTAAAAGAAGAAATGTCTGAAATACTTGAAATTTTGATAAAAATAACTCCAAAACTAAAAAAAACACCTTCTAATCACCTTATTAGTACTTCGACACAAGAACCCCAAAATCCAACATCTTCGACATACTCTTCGACACATAATGATGCCTTTAAACCTTTAAAACCTCAAAATTTAAGTATTTCCACTGGAAATCAAGGGGCTTCGACAGACAGACAGACAGACAGACAGACAAACAGACACACCCCTATTTCTCATGGAAAACATGAAAAATACTTGCAAAAATCATCTCAAGAAGAAGAAATAACTTCTCAAGAGTTTTTTCCCGGAAAAAATAATTCTATTGATGATGCAGCTAAAATTTTAGATTCATTAGATGATTTAAAAAAAGAAATAAGACTTAAATTTAAAAGACTTACAGAACAAGAAATACTTGTATTTTCAACACTTTACCAAATTGATGATGAAAGAGGTTTTGCAGATTATAAAACAATATCAGAAAAGCTTAATTTAACAGAAAGTTCTATTAGAGATTATATAGGTAGACTTATAAAAAAAGGAATTCCCGTCGAGAAAAAGCGAATTGATAATAAATTCATAAGGCTCAAGGTCTCTGAAAATCTAAAAAAAATAGCCTCTCTATCAACTATTTTACAACTTAGAGATATTTAATTTTAGTTTATTTTCCTTTAATCATATATAAATATTTTATTCGGTATAGAGAATAAAATATTTTCAAATAAATATTTTTACACTTCTTTTTTTAATTCTCACAATTATTTTGTTTTTAAGCTTTTTAAGGCTTAAAAAGCCTCATTTTCAATATTAATTTAATATTAAAAATATTTTTACACTCTTTATTTTAGTATTTTTTTAGTTTTCCTCACTTTTTCAGTTTCATTAAAATTTTTCCCTATTAATTTTATAAATCTAACTCTCACTTTTTTAATTTTAAACATGTGTTTTATGCATTTTTAACTTAAAAATCACGCTTTTTTTTGATTTTTCTTCTTTTTAACTCTCACTTTTGCCTTTTTGAGTAGTTTTTCTTTGATTTCTTCAGGTATAAACACTCTTTTTTTACCATTTTTTTCTATTAACTCATCAATTAAACCTTTACTTTTTTGTTTTATGTTACTTATTTGACCTCTTATAGTAGATCTTTCTTTTCCAAGCATTGCAGCTAAGTCATCATAACTTAACTTAATTTCACTATTCAATAAAATCCATAAGACTGCTTTTTCAGTTGTTGAAAATTGGTCAAAATTTGGTGTTTGGACAGCTGTTTGGACAGCTGTTTGGACAGCATAAACAGGTGTTTGTTTTTTGGACAGCCTGTTGGCTGTTTGGACAGCCTGTTTAGGTTTAATATCATTCATCATAGAAACAATATTTTTAAGATTTTCAATTTCATCATTTACCGACGACAAAATTTCTTTTAAATCTCCAATTTCTTTTTTATGCAAATTTCTTTCAGAATCAAGGTGTTTAATCCATGCACTTATAGAATTCATATCTTTTTTTACAGATTCAAAACCTTTTTTTGTATCTTCTTTCAGCTTTTTAACCTCTTTTTTTCCTGTTAGTAACCAAAACATACTATTAATTTAACTTTTATCCTTTAAATACTTTTTGTTTCCGACGACAAATTTCTTTTATTAAAGAATATATAAAAACCAAAAAGATACCTTTTTTCTTTTTAAATACCTTAAAAAACACCCTCAAAACAGCAAAAAAACAGCAAAAACAGCCTGTTTGGACAGCCACAAACACCTGTTTGTTTTTTGGACAGCCTTTTCTCTGTTTGGACAGCCTGTTTTTTGTTTAAACAGATTGTTTAGTTAATACTTTATCATAAAAATAACATTTTTAACAAAGATAACCTAAGTGCACAACACCGCGCAATTAAAATAAATTGAAAAATTTACTTCTATAACCATTATTTTCTAAGATACTTTTATAAATATTTAAAATAATCATTTTTTATGAAGAGAAAAATTATACGTTCTATGAAGGTAGGAAAAAGATTTAGAAATGAATTTAGAAGGCAAATTAGAATGTTAATTATTGTAACACTTGGATTTACAATTGCATTCACATGGCGTCAAACTATTTTTGATGCATCTCAATCAATAGTAATATTTTTTACAAACGTTCAAAATTCAACTTATTTAAGTATCTTGACCTCATTATTTATAACAATAATATGTGTGTGCTTAGTTTACCTAACTGCACATTTTCTTAAAGACATTCCTAATAAAAATTACTAATTATTGGAAATTTGTTTTTAAAAATCCTTTTTGATTATATTATTACCTTTTTTGTTAAACATAGATTTTACTTACTATAATATTCAACATTCAACATCCATTCCACATTTTAAAGTTTTAAAGATATTTTGCAAGGATTTATTTTATCTTGAAAATTTTTTAAGTTAATAATAAATTAACATTTTCATTAAGTTTACCTAACTGCACACTTCAAATTAAAATTCTGAAAATTAGTCAAAAATAAAATTTCAGCATAAGAAATCCCTTAAAAACCTAAAACTTAGTTAAATTTCATAAAAACCATAGAAAAAGCTATTTTATGTGTAAAAAGTTCGCATAATGTGTATTGTACGAACCCTCAAATGACAACTACTTTTTATAAATTAGTTCGCATAATCTTTTAGATGAACAAAGATGTGTTTTTACAAAAACTTGCAATAGAACTCAAAATTTCAAAATCTTCACATCATACAATAAATGCCTATGTTAGGGCTAATAAAGAATTTTTAGATTTTGTTGGTAAGCAACCAGAAAATATAAACAAGGAAGATGTTAAACAATTTCTTGCTGAAAAAATAGAAAATATTGCAGCATCTTCTGTGATTTTATTCTTGTCTGCAGTAAAATATTCTTTTTCAAATATTTTTGGTAAAGATCCTACAGCAGGAATTAAACGTCCAAAAAAAGAAAAAAAAATACCTTCTGTATTAACAAAAGATGAAATAAAAAAACTCTTATCTTCTTTAGACAATAAAAAAAGTAAACTTATGGTTTCTCTTCTTTATGCCTGTGGTTTTCGTGTATCAGAGCTTGTCAATTTAAAAAATAGTGATTTAAATTTTGATGAATCAATAGGTTATGTAAAACAAGGTAAGGGCCATAAAGATAGGATTTTTAATATTCCTCACTATTTGAAAAAAAATCTAATAAACCATATTGAAAATCAAAAAGCCTTGGGAGAAGAATACTTGTTTACAGGACCTAAAGGAAAACTCTCTCAAAGAAACATACAAAAAATAATAAAAAAAGCTGCAGATAATGCAAAAATAAGTAAAGATGTACATCCTCATACACTTAGACATTCTTTTGCTACACATTTGCTGGAAGACGGGGTAGATATAAGAAAAATACAAGAACTTCTTGGTCATGCAGATCTAAACACGACACAAATATATACTCATATTAGTCAGGAAGAACTGAAGAAAGTTAAAAGTCCATTAGATAGTTTATAAGTAAAAAAATAAAAATATTTTAATCCTGATTTTTTGTTTGTAACTATTTTTTCAATAATTATGACAGATTATAATGACAAATATTTCTCAAGAACTATTTATTTTTAAAATTATTTCTCTTTTTTCTCTTTTTTAATATCAGTAACTTTAATGTTAAAAATAAGATTTTTTCCAGCTAAAGGATGATTTAAATCTACCATTATCTTGTCTTTTTTTATTTCAGAAATTCTTGCAGGAAATTGTTTTCCATCAGGAGTATTCATCATTAAAAACATTCCTTTTTTAGGTTCTTGATCTTTAGGCAAAGCAGTTTTTGGAATTTCTCTTATAAGCTCTGGATTTGCTTCTCCATATGCTTCAGAAGGTTTTAGGGTAAATTCTTTTTCTTCATCTTTTTCCATTCCTTTAACTTGCTTTTCAAAACCCGGAATAACCTTTCCAGAACCTATTTCAAATTCTAAAGGATGTGAATGTTCTTTATGCTTAGAAGTATCAAAAACTTCTCCAGATTCTAATTTCCCTTCGTATTCAATTGTTACTTTATCTCCATCTTCAATTGCCATAAACTATTCAAAAAATCAGTCCTTTTAAGTGTTTAGGTTTTTGTGATATACTTTAGTATATACTTTTAGAAAGATTTATAAATGAATATATACACAGGTATATATGGTTAAAATAGAAAGAAAAAGAATAGATAAAAATACAAAGAAAGAAAAAAAGAAAGCAGAGTCGAAAAAAGCTAAAAAACGAGTAGAACTTTCTTCAAAAGAATTGAAAGTCAATATTGATCAGCTTAAAAAAGATGTTAAAAAAGCATATGGATCTATGATGAAAGTAGTTCCGGAATCTGTTAAAGATACAGAAATAAAGCGTTTTGGAAATGCTTCTCATATAATTCTTCCTAAAGAATATGCGGGAAAAAAAGCAACAGTAATAATAAAAAAATAATTTTTTATAAAAACTCTTATAAAGAAATTACTCTAATTTAAAATATGGCCTTTATAAAAAAACAAAAAAAATCCAAAATAAAAGCAATTATTTTTGATATGAATGGTGTTTTAGCATTAGGTGTAGAACTTAAAAATACCTCAAAATTTTCAAAAAGTTTTCATGCAATGATGGCTAAAAAACTTAAGGTAAATCTAGACAAGTGGTTTGATGCAATAGATACTGTTTATGCAAAATCTATTGAAGGGAAGATTTCAGAAAAAAAGACTCTCAATACTATTGCCAAAAATTTAGATGTTAAACCTAAGAAACTTGAGAAAAAAATAATCAAATCATATAAAAAATTATTTGTAAAAAACAAAAAACTTTACAAATATACTTTTAAATTAAAAAAACAAGGATATCAGATAGCTATACTTTCAGATCAATGGCATTTTTCTAAAAAAGCAATAATTGATAAAAAAGCATTAAAAAAATTTAATAAAACAATTATTTCTTGTGATGTAGGGTTAAGGAAACCAGATCCTCAAATATATAAGTTAGCTTTAAAAAAATTAAAAATAAATCCTTCTCAAGCAGTTTTTATAGACAATAGAGAATGGAACTTAAAACCAGCAAAAAAACTAGGGATGAAAACAATTCTTTTTAAAGATAATAAACAGGTAATTAGGGAATTAAATAAAATTTTAAAGTGATTAAAATGAGAATGTGGAATCTTCCTCCTGAAAAAATGTGTGATAGACATTTACTCGGAGAACACGTTGAATTACATATGATTGTAGGGTGTTTAAATAAAAATAAAAATATTAAGGGTTTTTTAGATAAAGGATTTATAGAGATACATAATATTAAAAAAAGACACAATGAGCTTGTAAAAGAAATGAAAAATAGAGGATTTAAACATAATTCTCCTCTGCAAAAATTTAAATCTTTTAAAGCTGGAAGAATTAATAAATCACAAAACAAAAAAGATCTTACTAAAAGATGCAAAAATTGCAGAAATTTGTTTAAGAATACATAATTTTTAATTCTTCTTTCTAAGGCAAAACTTTTTTAGGAAATAACTTTTACACATAGCCATCAAATAAGTTAATTTTTTAAAGAAAAAATCATTATCATTTTTAATGAAGAAAAAATCAAGACCTTTTAAAAAAAGATTTAATAAAAAGGTAGTTTTGTATTCAATTATTGCATTGGTTTGCCTTGTTTTAGGGTTTACTCTTCATTGGATATTTGTAATTCCTGCAGTAATCTTCATGATTATTAACCAGAAAAAACTAATCAGGCAAGAATAACTATAATTTTTTTCTTAATTTTTTAAAACCTTCCCAAGCTATAAATACCCCTAATAAAAACATCAATATTGAAACCCCTGCCAAAATATAATTTCCTTCTGCAATATATCCTGTTGAATTAAATGTTAAATAAATTAATGCTGAAAGAGTTGTAACTAAAACTAAAATTGCAGGAATAATAATAAATCTGATATTTATTTTTTTTGATACAAAATAGGCAGAAATACCTATTAAAGTTATTGAAGCAATTAATTGATTTGAAGTTCCAAAAAGCCTCCATATTGTTTCATATGAATTTGTAATTGCTAAAAGCCAGGCAGGAATTAGAGTAATTAGGCTTGTCAAAATTCTGCTATTTAATTTTGGAAAGAGATTTTCTGATATTATAAATCTTCCCAGTCTTGTAGAAGTATCTACAGATGTAAGAATAAATTGATTAACCATAAATGCCCCCAGAAGAGCTGCTATTCCCACACTTAAAAAAGGAATTATATTTCCTACAATATTTCCAAAGCCTGTTGAAAATAAAACTATCCATCCTTGCTCTAAAGCAAATTGGAAACTATTTGCACCTTCACCTCTCCAAGACAATCCTGAAATAATTATAAGCGTAACAAAAACAGCTAGTATACCTTCGAGAATCATTCCTCCGTATGCTACAGGTTTTCCATGACTTTCTTTTGAAAGCTGTTTGCTTGTTGTTCCTGAAGAAACTAATCCGTGAAATCCTGAAATAGCCCCGCAAGCTACTGTAATAAATAAAATAGGCCATAATGGAAAAACACTTCCTGAAATATAATAGGGTGTATTAATTTCAGGTCTTGTAATAATTAATGCAAGAATACCAAGCACCAAGATAATTCCCATTTGAATAGCACTTAAATAATCTCTAGGTCTTAGCAAAGCCCATACAGGAGATATAGATGCAATAAACGCATATACAAATATGATTGTAATCCAGATAATCTTAATTAATTCAGGACTTGCAAATCCTAGTTCAATCGGGAACATATGTCCTATCCATACAAAAAAGAAAATTAAAATTAGAGCAATTAAACTTGAAATTTTATCATTCCATTTGTATTTTTTTGTTCCTAATCCAATTCCTAAGGCAATAAGTGTTATGGCAATCAAAGGAATTACTAAATCTGGTTTTTCTATTATACTATCTGCTGCAGAAACACTAAATACTGTTATAATCAAAACAAGTGTAAGCCATATCATAGCTCCAAAAACCCATCCTGCTTTTGACTCAAGATATTTTTTTGTGATTACAGAAACACTTTTTCCTTTGTTCCTTACTGAAGCAATAAGAGAAACATAATCATGCATTGCACCCATTAAAACAGCTCCTATCAAAACCCATGCTATTACTGGCGCCCATCCAAAATAATTCACTGCTAAAATCGGTCCTATAATAGGTCCTGCTCCTGCAATAGAAGCAAAATGGTGTCCAATAAGGAATTGTTTTTTCCCAGGAGAATAATCTTCATCTTCTTTATGTTTTACAGCTGGTGTTTTATTTTTATCATTAATTCTAAGTCTTTTTTCAATAAATTTCCCATAAAACCTATACCCTAAGTAATACCAAACTAATGCTAATAATAAAATATAAATTGTATTCATTTCAACCTCTATGTTTTAAAAAATAAGAAAAACGAAATTAAAAAACTATCTTTTTATCTCTTTATAGAGATTATTCTTTGTTGCTTTGAGTCTCTTGAGATTCAGTTTCAATTGATTCCTTTTTCTTTTCGCTTTTTTCTTCAGGCTGGGCTTCAACTGTCCCTTCATCTTTACTTGGTTTGTCAGTTTTTTGGTTTTCCCTAAGAGGTCTGGCTTCTCTCACAACTATTTTTCTTCCTTCAACATCTTTTTCATGTATATCAGAGATAGCTTTATCAGCATCTGCATCATTCTTAAAAGTCACAAATCCAAATCCACGAGATCTTCCGGTGTATTTGTCTGAGATAACAATTGCTTCTTCTATCTCGCCTAGGGAAGAAAAAAGTTCCTCAAGCTTATCCTTAGTAACACTCCAAGGTAAATTTCCAACATAAATTCTTTTGCTCATTTACCACTCCATCTATTTAATTCAAAGATTTGAAATCTTTGTACAAACAGAAAAGAGATTGGTTTTATAAACTTAACCCTTCTCAATTATGTATGAAATGTGTTAAATGTAATTATGAATCTGATAAAAACAGAAAAAAGAAAGAGGTTTTTTTATGTAATATTTGTTATACTTTTTCCCCTGATACTGATGAGGATTTTAAGCAGTATATTAATGAAAAGTTAAATCATGAATCTCTTGAGACTTTTAGGAAATATAATATTTTACCTGGTGAAAAACAGAAAAAAGCAATGATAAAAAAGGCAATTAAAGGAAACCTTATGTCAAGGGCTCCTTTTGGATATAAGATAGTTGAAGGAAAATTAGTTCCTGATTCTAATTATAAAGAGGTAGAAGAAATTTTTGAAGAATTTTTACATAATAATTTAAGTTTAAGACATATTGCAGGAAAACATAAACTTTCTGTCAATGGTTTGAAAAAGATATTAAGGAATTTTACATATATAGGGAAAGTAAACTTTAATAATGAGATTTATGAAGGCATGCACAAGCCTTTAGTTTCAATAACTCTTTTTAATCATGTCCAGAATAAATTAGAAAAATTAGGTGTCAAATAATTTGAAAAATAACTTTATCTCTTGGAGCTTTGTCTTTTTCTTCTTGCTTTACTATCTCCTGGTTTGTAAGCTTCTTTTCTTCTTACATCAGCAACTAATAGGTTTCTATCATATTCTAAAAAGGCCTTTTCCACATCTTTATTTTCAGACATTTCCAATATTGCTCTTGCAAGTGCTAATCTTGCAGCTTCTATTTGTCCTTTATTTCCTCCACCTTTAACACTAATTTCCACATCAAAATCAATTTTACCAAGAATTTTTTCAGCAATTCTTAAAGGTTCATCTATTTTTAATTTGTCAAATAAATGAAGGTTTTGATATGGTTTTTTATTAATTGTTATTTTACCAGAACCTTTTTTACTTATGGCTTTTGCTACTGCACTTTTTCTTTTACCTGAAACAACCACTTTTTTCATTTTATTTTAAAATCTCTCCAATTTTTATAAATTTAATTTTCTTTTCCTTTCCGCCAACAATTTTTTTCTTATCTTTTAATTCTTTTGGAATTCCTGTATAACATTTTATTCTTTTCAAGGCTTGTTTGCCTCTCCCTTTTCTGTGGTTTGGAAGCATTCCTCTTATCGCTCTTTTGACAATTTTTTCAGAATTTTTTGAATATTTTGGTCCTTTTTGTCCGCTTCCAATTTTCTTTTTTTGTTCTTCAAATCTTTTTTTAATGTTTTTTCTCCCTCCTGTTATAATAACTTTTTCACAATTAATAATAGTAATTTCTTCTCCTTTGAGCACTTGCTTAGCAGTATAGCTTGCCAATCTTCCTAAAACAGCATTTGTTCCGTCAATTATTTTCATTT
>CAZKZO010000001.1:77660-79180 GCA_964557325.1 Candidatus Woesearchaeota archaeon
TATTTTCATTTTTCTAAAATTTTTATTTTTTCTCCAGGATATTTTTTAATACCTTCTTTTATATACATGTATTTAGTTTTTGAATTTAATAGTTTTTTCTTAGCATTTTCAGAGAAATCCAAAGCAATAATTTCTACATCTTTATTAACTTCTCCTTGTGATAAAATCTTACCAGGCACAACAATTTTTCTCTCTTCTATATTTTTTATCTTCTCATTAATTTCACTCAAATTTAAATCAATAAAATTTTTTCTTGAACCTGAAAGTATCTCAGCAACCTTTATCCATTGTTTGTGTTTTTTAAGTTCAGTTATAGTTTCAACTAAAGCAGAATTTGTTTTTCTTTTCAATTGCTTATTTATTTGTGTTTTGCTTTTCATTTTATTTTCACGAGAACTAATTGTTCCCGCTATCGCGTTAACTTGCGGTATTAATTTAACTTATTAAGGGTTTAAAAACCTTTCATGCAGGATTCATACCTGTTTCTTTAATTGTTTTTAAAACTTTTTCAATTGCTTTCTTTATAGGCATTTTTTCAAGATAAAATGCAGAAGCACCTTTATGTCCTCCCCCACCTAATTTCTCAGCAAACAAAGAAGTATCTATATTTTTTGACCTGAAAGAACCTTTAATTTTTTCTCCTAAATCTGTTAAAGTAAATATTATATCTGAATTTTTTATATTTTGCATAGATATTATTCCTAATCTTAATTCAGACAAATTCAAATCGTGTTCTTTTGCTTGATCTTTTGTAACATAGCTGTATGCCACTATTTTATCTTCTATCTTCTTTTTTTTCATGTTTATAAGCAAAATTCCATGTAATTTTTTTACGTTCCATGAATATGAATTCAAAGGTCCATAAAAATCTTTTAAGTAATTTAAGTTTCCTTTTTCAATTAAAAACACTGCTTTTTTTAAGGAATCCAATGAATCTCCATGTATAAAAAATCCTGTATCTGTACAAATTCCAAGCAAAAGTCTTTTTGAAATTTCTTTATCAAAATCAATCTTTATTTCTTTAAACAAATTCACTAAAATAGAACAACACGAAGGAATCTTTTCATTAATATAATTCATATTTCCAAAATAAGAATTTGTTTTATGATGGTCAATATTTATTACCTTTAAATTTTCAGGAAATTTTTTCTCCTCAATTTTTTCAGAGTGTCCTTTCAAAGTTCCGTGGTCAAGGAAAAGAATAATATCAAATTCTTTTAAATCAAAATCTGTTATTTTTTTATTAAATTCAACTTCTTCTGAAAATTTAAATTCTTTTAAATCCTTGCTTAAATCGTCTTGACTAATAACTTTTACTTTTGCAGGCGTGTTTTTTTCAAGCACATATTTCATTGCAGTGCTTGCTCCCAAACTATCTCCGTCTGGCTTTGGATGTAAAGGAATCAGGATTTTTTCAGATGATTTAAGTTTTTCCCATATTTCTTTAAATTTATTATTTTTCATTTTGATTTCTCCTCATTGCCTGCCTATGTGATAAACACATCTTGATTTCTCCTCAT
>CAZKZO010000002.1:0-35409 GCA_964557325.1 Candidatus Woesearchaeota archaeon
TTTAGTGATTCTGTCTTTTTTATCCATTACAGTTAAAAGAATTGTATTTTTTTAAATTTATTGAAACAGAAAATTTAAATAGAATTAATGCCTTGATTTGATATAAAAGAGAATGAAAAAGATATTTATTATCCTTGTAGTAATGTGTGTTTTTTTAGTTAGTGCTGGGATTTTGGTTGCATCTGAAGAAAATAATGTTGGAGAAATACTTGAGAAAGTTGTTGGAAAAAATGTTTCTGTTCAGGCTAAAGCTTATATTGGAGAGTTTATTGAAAAAAGAGGAATTTCTGAGGATAAGGTAAAAGATGTTAAAAAAGTTGATTTTAATGAATTGCCAAAAGAAGTAAATATTGAAAATATTAATGAAGCAAATTTAGATATTCATGAAGTAAGTTATGACAATCAAGGTAAAGATGAAAAAGTTTTTGTTATAAGTTATTCTGTTGATAAATTAAAAGCACAAGGTGATTTGATTGTGGCGCATGATAAAAGACAATTTTTGAACTTTGGACATATTGGAATAATGAATGATTCTGGTTTTCTTACTACAGCTACAAATGTAGAGACAAGTAATTATAAAGGATATATAATGATGAGAAAAGGGAGTATTACAGGAATTTCTACAAATTTAGAAGTTATTGGAAATAGCATTGAAAATCCAGGGAAAATAGAAATTATTATTCTTAAAAACGGAGAGCAAATAAGTTTTGGAAATACTATAAGTACAGATTCAGAAGGTGTGAAAAAAGATTATGATGTTCAGTCTAAAGGAGTTGTAGAGTTTGAGCAAGGTGATGTGATTTCTGCTTATGCTCACTTAGGTTCTGGTGTTGTTGTAAGAGATGTAATCAATTTAATTGAGATTACTACTGTAAATTAATTCTTAAAAATTATATTGCATTGCCATAAGTTTTTTAAAGACAAATGTTTTTTATAATCTATGGCAAATAAAACAAAATGGATTATAGGTCTTTTGGTTTTGGCTGTTGTAATTTTAGGAGGAATTGTGATTTATGGATATGCTGTAGCTCCTGCTTTAACAGGATATGTTGTGGATAAGCAAACAGAAGGTTATCAATTTGCTATAGCAAGTCTTATGCAGACTGCAATAAACAATCCTTGTCAGCCTGTTCCATTACAATTTGGAAATCAAACTGTTTATCTTGTGAATGTAGAATGTCCTGCATTAGGGATAAATATGGATCAAACTGAAACAGTAGAACAAGAAACACTGACTTCAGAATAATCTTTTAAATAATTTTATAAATAGAGAATTCTTTTTTTAGAAATGGGTAAAAGAGGTTTATCTGCTGTTGTTACAACTTTGTTAGTTATATTGCTTGCAATAGTAGCAATTGGTATTGTATGGGTTGTTATTCGTAATGTGGTTTCTCAAGGTTCAGAAGATATTGCTCTTGAAAAATTTACACTTGATATTGCAATAAAATATGCTTATGTAGATGGAGATAATATTAAGGTAGGTATAAGAAGAAGTGCAGGAGAAGGAACTCTTTCTGGGTTAAAGTTTGTGTTTAAGAATTCTTCAACAAGTGTAAGTGTTGAAAAAGATTCATCTTTAGGACAGCTTGAGGAAGGAGTTTATACATTTAGTTCATCAGAAGTGCCAGGGATTAATTCTGGCGATGATGTTTCTGTTGCACCTATTTATGTTTCTTCAAGCGGAAGCAAGCAGACATTAGATATTACAGATACTGAAGAGATTTCAAGTCAAGCTCCACCCATTATTATTGGGGGTGAAGGTGACCAAGGAGATGGAACTAATGATTCTGGTGATGGAAGTGGTGATGAAACTGTTTGCGGAAATGGGATTTGTGAGACAGGTGAAGATGCATTAAGTTGTCCTGATGATTGTTCAAGTTCTTCAGATTCTTGTAATAGTACTTGGGATGGAGATGCAGAAGATTCAGGTGTTGAATGTGATGGGGGAACAAATTGTGAGGCAGATTGCACTTGTCCAACAGGATTTACAGCAGATGGTGCAGGAGGTTGTGATTTAAATCCTGCAATTAATACAGGAACTATTTTCTCTGTATGGCCTTCAGGAGCTGTGAAATATTTTGACAGTGAAGATTTGCCTGTAGATGTTTCAGGTTATATTGGCAATTATGTAAACTTTACTAGTGCTGGTGAAAACGGGTGCTTCCAAATAACTTATGCAGAATACCTTGAAGTTAATGGAAGAAGTTATTTGAGAACAGAGTTTATTATAAATGTAACTGCTGGCGAAACCTATTATGTATGGGAAGCACAGAATTGTGGGTTGTGAGAAAGTTTTAAATATATTCTTTAGTTTTTTCAATTAGTTACTTACAATGGCTTATAAGAAATACATAAAAAAAGATGGTAAAATTTACGGTCCTTATATTTATCATAGTAAAAGAGTTGATGGGAAAGTTGTTTCAGAATACAGGGGAAGCAAGAAAAAATTAAATATAAATTTTCTTTGGATTTTTTTAGGAGTGTGTGTTTTAATTGCAGCTTTTTATGTTTCCTTTAATAAACCTGTTTTAACAGGAGAGTCTGTTCTTGATTTGAATGCTGATTATAAAGAAGGAGAAATTTTAGAAGGTAAGATGAGTATTTTTATTAATAAAGGAGAATTAATTCCTGTTAATTCAAGTATTATTTTTTTATCTAAGGAGAGCACTTATAAATATGATTTGGAAAACCTGGTTTTAGAGCCTTTTAATGAAGGCGATTATTATGTTGAAGGAACATCTATTTCAGGAAAAGGAGAAGGATATGGTTTTCCTGGAGAAAAAATAGTTTATCCTGAAATTGAATTTACTTTGTTGGTTTTGTCTGAAAAAAGTATTGTTCCTGAAGAAGAAGAGAACAATACATCTAATTTTTCTGAAAAGACAACTTTACCTGAGAATAACACTTCTAATAATAAGAGCGAAACATCTGGTAATGAGAATAAAACATCTGAAAAAATAAATTCAGCTTCTACAAATAAAACCAATACAAATAATACAGGAATTTTGTCAAACTTTTTTTTGGGTTTAACACCAACTGGAAATTCTGTTTTAAATGAAAAAGAATTTAAGGCAAGTGTTTCAAAAAATAATCCTTTTGAATTTGAATTAAGTAATGGAGAAACTGTTGAAATAAAGCCAAGAAGTATTAAAACTTCTTCTGGAAAAAAAGTTTCTAAAGATGAATTATTTTTGGAAATTCAAAATGGCAAGGTTATTGTTACAACTAATTATTCTGAAAAAGAACAGGGTTTTGGAGAAGAATATCTTGGTGAGGAATTAAAAGAAATTTCTTTAGATATTTCTAAACTAAATCTTTTGTTAGATAAAGGAAGGTTAAATGTTAGTATAAATTATAATGAAAATGAGATTGTTTCTCTTTCAACTGTTCTTGAGCCTGGTAAGATTTCTTCAAATAAAACTATTAACAATAAGAGTTTAAATGCAAATGAAATCTTAAATAAAACTCCTCAATTTGATGCAGATGTTTCCAAAAATATCTCTCAAACTGATATTTTGATTGAGGAAATTAATCTTTCACAATCTGAAAAAGAAATTTTAGAAGAGGAGTTTGGGAATTTATCTCTTGAAGTTGATAAGGCTTTTACTAGAAATGGTTTTTTAACTGTTAGGTATTCTATTGGAAATTATTGGATTGAGCACACTTATGATGCTGATTTGGAAAGTAAAACACTTGAGTTCTTAATGAAAGAAGATAGAATTAAATGGCTTAAAGATATAGCCAACTCTCTTTCTAGCGAGCAGAAATCTGAACAAGAAGTTTCTTTACCAAATGAATTTAATTATTAGAAATTTTTTAACTCATCTTTTTAATGATGAATTTTGATTTATCTGAAATAATTGCAGAAATAATTAAATCTCCAACAGCTGCTTTGAAAAATCCTTCTTCAAAAGGTATTTTGGCTTTTTCTGAAAAATTTCTTATTATAGATTTTATTTCATTTTCATTTAAAATAATAGGGGTTGTTTTTCTTCCCATGTGTCCCTTGACTATTATTTTTTGGTTTTTTCCTTGAGATTCAATTACTTTGACAAGAGGGTCTTTGGCAAGAGGATTTAGTTTTTCCAGGTCAATACTTTCTTTTGAAGGTTTTGGTTTTACATCTTTTACTGTATGAGGCAAATGCATTTCCTCAATTTTTAAAGAGGGTGTTTTTAAAATTTGTTTTCTTTCGAGTTGGTTAATTAATGGCTGTTTTTTTCTGAAAACTTTTATTGGTTTAACTTCATCTTTTTCTTTTAAATCAGAAATTATGTTTTTGTCTCTTTCAAACTTATATTTTACAATGTTTTTAATGTCTTTTTTCTGCTTTTCTGTTTTTTGACTTTCAAGCTTTTCTTGTTTTTTTAAGTCTTTTTTAACTTCATTTTTTATTTTAAGTTTTAAATAAGTTTCAGTAGATTCCAGAATATGTTTTGTAAACTCTCCTAGAAAAAGAACTCTAAAATCATTACTTTTTAGCATTTTTATTTCTGTGATTTTTGAGATTGTTGATTTTGTGAAGGTGTTTGACTTTGGTCTTTGTTTTGTTCTATTTCTTTGGTTTTTGAGGAATTTGTTTTTTGCAGAATTTGATTTGGTTGTTGGTTTTTATTTGATATTTCCATTATAGAAGACCTCATTTGTCCGTGGTCTAAAGGTGTTTTAGAGATTTTTTCAGGAGCATGACCTTTAATAGGAGAAGGATGTGGTTCAAAATGAGTTGATTTTTCTCCTTGTTTTTCTTCATTAGATTCATGTATTAATGCAACGCCTTTTCCAATTAATCCTGCTTGTTTGGAAATATTTTCTAGTTTGTCTATAATCTTTTTTAATTCAGGGTCTTTTTCAGATGCAAATTCTTTTTTAGCCATTGCTTTTGCTGAAACCTCAAAAATATTCAAAAGCTTGGAGATTTCATCAGATAATTTATCAAATTTTGAAGAAAGATTTACCATAACTTTTTGTAATCCTATAAAGTTTTCTACAAGAGCTTTTTCAACTTTAATTTCTTTTGTAGAGTGATAATGAACTTCTGTGGGTTTTTTCTTTTTTTTGTTTTTTACTTTTTCTGGTTTTGGGTTTTTAGACTTTGTATTTTTAGTGTTTTTTTTGGATTTGGTTTTTTTCTTTGCCATTTTTATTTGTTATTGCTGTTATTTCAACCAACACTGAAAAAATTAACGCAATTAGAGATAAACTAATATCTCCTGCATTAAAACATGCAGTGTTTAGGGTTTTTAATCCTATAAAAGCTATAACTCCAAAATTGATTATTGAAGATAGGATTCTTAATGAATCCCTTTAAATTACTCCAAAACCTCTTAAAGCTAAAGCTAATATTATTAGTATGCCTATTATCCAGAGTATGCTTTCTTTATGTTTTTTCCAAAATCCTTTTTTCTTTGCCATTTTATTCTCTTTTATTATATTTTAAAAGGAAAGAGTAATTTATAAATCTTGAGATTAATTTGAGAATTTGATAGAGATTTAAAATATATCAAGGATTTCATCTTTTTCTTCAGGATTTTCATTTTTTTCAGGCATTGTTGCTCCTGGTATGGTTGGAATATCTATATTATTTGGCCCTCCTCCTGAAGGTTGTTGAGTTTGCTCTTGTTGCTCCTGATTTTCTTGTGATGGTTGAGTTTGCTCTTCTTGGTTTTCAGTTTCTTCAATAGTTTCTCCATGTTCAAGTTTATGCACAAATTCTGCAATATCTGATGCAACATCTGCATTTACACTTATGCTATCAATTTTATTTTCTACAAGAAATTTTACCATTTCTTTTTTTGAGCCTGCTTGTCCGCAAATACTTGTTTCTACACCATATCTTTTACATACTCTTATTACATATGCAAGCTGATAAAGTATTGCAGGATTTAATTCATTGTAAATATGCTGGACTTTTTGATTTCCTCTATCTACTGCTAAAATATATTGTGTTAAATCATTAGTTCCAAATGAAATAAAATCTATTCCTTCTTTGCAAAAGTCTTCTATAATCTGAATACATGCAGGTGTTTCAACCATTATTCCTATTTTTAAATTTTCAAATCCTATTTCTTTTATTATTTTTTTAGTTGATGTCAACTCTTCAATAGAAATAACTTGTGGCATTAAAATTCCTATTTTTTTATCTTTTTGAGAAACTCTTTGAAGTGCTCTTAGTTCTGCTTTAAGAATTTCAGGGTTTTTTAAGCTGTATCTAATTCCATGCATTCCAAGCATAGGATTTGCTTCTTTTTCTTGAGGTGCTCCTTCTAAGTTTTTGAATTCATCACTTCTTATATCTGAAGTTCTTACCCAAACTTCTTCAAAATAATCTGATATGCCTTTTATTCCTTTGAAAATTATTTCTTCATAATCTTTCATATTATTGTTTTTTAAAAAATATTCTGGATGTTTTCCTGATTCAGCAATTATTCCTTCAATTCTTGTTAAACCCACTTTATCTAATTTGGTTTTGGCAGCTCTTTCAGCATAACTTGGCAAATCAACTATAACTTTTATTTCTGTTTCAGTTTTAGTTTCTACTGGCTTTATTTCTTTTTTAGTGGATTCTGCAACTTTTCCTTTAAATATTTCTCCTGTAAATCCATTAACAGTTATTATTTCGCCTTCTTTTAGAGTTGTTGTAGCTGTTTGTGTGCCTACTATAGCTGGTATACCCATTTCTCTTGAAACTATTGCTGCGTGAGCTGTTAAACCACCTTCATCTGTAACTATTGCTGCAGATTTTTGCATACTGACCACCATATCTGGATTTGTCATAGAAGTTACAAGTATATCTCCTTTGTTTATTTTATGCAGGTCTTTTAAATCAAGGATAACTTTAATCTTTCCAGAGCCAATTCCTGGAGATGCTGCAAGTCCTTTTAAGATAACTTCTCCTTTAGTTTGTTTGGCTTCAGAAAATCGATTTTTCAGAGTTGTAATAGGTCTTGTTTGAACAATATAAATTTCATTATTTTCAATTGCAAATTCTATATCTTGAGGTTTTTTATAATGCTCTTCAAGTTTTATTCCTGTTTCAGCTAACTGTTTTATTTCAGATTCTTTGAGAACCTGTTGTTTTGATTTTTCAGGATTAAGTTTTACTACAGATTTATTTCCTCCAGAATCTCTTGTAATTGCTATTTTTTTATTGTTAATTTGTTTATCTGAAAGTTTGATATCTTTTGAAACCACATATCTGTCAGGGGTAATTTTTCCTGAAACTATCCCTTCTCCTAATCCAAAAACTGCTTCTATAACTATATTATCATTATCTTGTGCAGGGTCTTTTGAAAATATAACTCCTGATTTATCAGCGTCAATCATTTTTTGAACAATTACTGCAAGTTTTGATTCTTCATGTTTAAATCCTTTTTTTTGCCTGTAATAAGTTGCTCTTGGAGTGAATAAAGATGAAATGCATTTTTTTATGTATTTTAATAAATTATCTTTTCCTTTTATATTAAGATATGTTTCTTGTTGTCCTGCAAAGCTTGCATCTGCGAGGTCTTCTGTTGTAGCTGAAGAACGCACAGCAACAAATATATCTTCTGCAGATTTTTTTAATAAGTCGTGTGCAGATTTATCTTTTAATAGGGAATTTCCTGAACTCAAAGTTTCATAAGATTCAATAATTTCTTCCTGCATTTCTTTAGGAAATTCTGATTGTTCTATTGTTTTTCTTACTTCTGTTGTCACTTTGTTTAATTGTGAAGTGTCTTCATAGTTTAAGTTGTCAAGCATTTGGTGTATTTTTTTGTCAATACCTGCTTTTTTTATAAAATAAGTATATGCTTCTGCTGTAACTACAAAACCAGGAGGGACTTGTATTTTTTGATTGTAGATTTCTGCAAGATTAGCTCCTTTTCCACCTGCTGTTTTTCCTGAATTTTTATTTAATTCAGGAAACCATTTCACAAAATCTGGTTTTTTAATGTTTTCAGAATGAGATTTAACAGTTTCCTGTTTTTGCATATTTTTTTCCTGAACCTCTTTTGTATAAGACATATCATATAAAAATGAAATTACTTAATAAAGGTTTTTGTTAGTTTTAAATATAAATTTTTTCTTTCTTTTGAAAAACTTTTTCAATATAAATTTATAAACTCTTTTTTCTTTTGGTTTTTATGGGTTTTATAAGAGGTGCTTTAGTTTTAGTGGTTTTGATATTGCTTTTAGTATCTTTATTAAGCATGAATGTTCTTTTTGTTGCAAGTTCTTCTTTGAAATATGAAAATGTTGAATCTAGTTTAAAATCTTTTTTTAATTCACAAAATTTCCAGTCAGTAGCAGGTGATTTTGCAGGAAGTGATATTAATTTGACAGAGAACGAGGAAAAGTTTTTAGAAGAAGCTGAAAAATACTGTGAAAATAATTCAGAATATATTTTTAGTTATGAAGGACAAAATATAGTTATTGATTGTGATGATGTTCAGCAGGGAACTCAGGGCATAATTAATAAAACTGTGGAAAATTTAACAAAGCAAATTTATTATAAAGATTATGAGTGTGATTTTTGGGATTGTTTTGAAAAAGAAGAAACTCCTTTGTTTTTAATTTCAGAAAAAGCTAAAGATTATTGGACAGGGAAATTATATCTTGCTTTGATAATTTCTTTGGTTTTAATCATAGGGTTGTTTTTCTCTGTAAAAAATAAGAAAAATTTTCCAATTATCTTAGGAGGAGTAATTATTTTTGCTTCATTACCTTTGCTTGCTGCTGAATCTTTGATATCTTTTCCAGGAGGTTCTGTTTATGGATTGTTGAATTCTATTTTAACTAATCTAAATCTTGTGTTTTGGGCAAGTTTGGTTATTGGACTTGCTTTAGTTGGTTTAGGAATTGCATGGAAAATATGGGGTTTAAAATTTTTAGATAACTTACTTAATAGAAAAAGAGTTAATAATTAATCTTTTTTTTCTATTCTTTCAAGGAAACTTTTGATAAATTTTTCATTATCTTTTGCATTTTTCGTTGATTTTATAGAGTAATATTCAATTTCTTTCTCTTTGTGTTTTTCTGTTTTAAGATGTGTTTTTAGTTTGTTGTTGATTTTGTTATCTAGGAGTATTTTTTCATGAGAAGTAGTTGAAAGTTTCTTTGAATTTCCCATCAAATTACCAAGACTCATGAATTTAAATCCTTCTTTGTCTTGTTTTGCAACAATGTTTCCATGAGTTAAAGAGATACCATAATCTATTTTTTGCTTGAATTTTTTGTTGTGTTCGTCAAGTTCTGATTTAATCTTTTGTGCAAGATTTAAGGCAGGTTTTTCATTGCTAAATGTTTTTGTTTTTGCAGGTGCCATTATAAAAAATAAATGACTTCTGCTTTTATAATAAACAGCTTTATTTTGTGTTGCTATACTGATTATTTTCTGAATTGTTTCTTTTGCATTACCTTTTTCAGATTCAAGTTTGTGAAGATTTTTTATATGTATAGAAACTAGGCTTGCAGATTGTTTATCTCCTTTTATTGAAAGCGAGAGAATTGCTTTTCCTGGTTTAAAGTTTTTTTTTGAATCTTGAGAAGAAACTATTTTATCTTTTTCAGAATGTGTTTTTTTATGACGGGGAATTTTAGAGCTTATATAACCAAAAAAAGTTCTTTTATGTCCTCTTTTTAGAATCATAAATCCAATAAATCCTAAAAGAATAATTAGGAAAATCCATACAATAGGGTATCTCATTAAAGTTCCTACATTGCTGGATGCTTTTTTAATATCTATTGTTTTTCCTGTTAGGGCAATATCAGATACAGAAGCAGTTTCATTTCCAGCTATGATATTTACTGTGTAAATACCATCAGGAGCTTTCAAAAGGTATTTTTCTTCTTTATCAACTTCAAGATAAACCTGTATGTTTAGAGATTCATTTCCTATTTTAATAAATACAGTGTTATTATAAGGTATGTTTCCTGTGTTTGTGATTGTAACTGTTTTATTTATTATATCTATATCAACTGATTCTTTTTCTTTTATCTTAAATTCTGATTCAGTGTTTAACTTGTTTGAAACTGAAACTATTTTCCATGCCATAGGTGCTTCATTATATTTTATAGGATATTCAATAAATTCATCTGTGGAAATTTCTTGCTGTTCCATAATTTTATTATTATTGTTTTTGATTGTTAAAAAAGAAGTAGCATTTATTTTTTCACCTGTTTGGTCATAGAGAATAGATTTAACTTTAAGATTTGTTCCTGGTTCAACCTTTTGATTATCAAAAACTATTTCTAAACTTGTTGGCACTTGTTTTATCCTGATATTTTCAGTTAAAATTCCTTTGTTGGTTATTTCTTCTGAAGGGTCTTCTTCATAAGCAGTTAATTTAAGAGAGTATATTCCTGCTGCCATGTCTTCTGGAACAGAAGTATTTATTTCAAAAAACCCATTATTGATTGTTTCAATTTGTGCTATTTTTGTAGTATTTCCTGATTCTATTCTTGCATCAATATATCCGTTGACATCTTGGCCATTATTTTTTAATGCACTTCCTTGAATAAAAATATTTTCTCCTGGTTTTAAATCAGAATTTTCTAAATTTATACTTATCTCAATAATGTTAGATATTTCAAAAGTATTTGTCAAAAGATATTCTTCATTTAAAGATATTTTTATTTTGCATGTTCCTTTTAATTCACCAATAATATTTTTAGTAAGGACAAGTGCAGGGGAAAGTTTTACTTCTTCTCCTGATTCAAGGCTTACACCGTTTTTGTAAAAGTTTAAGGTATGTCCGTTGCAAAGTAAATCTGCATTTAAAGTTCCAGAAGTGTCTGTTACTGATTTTATTGTTAGAGGTATTTTGATAGTATCTCCTAAATTATAAATGTTTTTTGGTTGTTGATTTAGAATTATATCTGCAGATACAAATGAAGTAAGAATTATTAAAGATACTAATAATATTATTCCTCTTTTAATCATATGAATTATAAAATCCTAATATTTATAAATATTTATATAACATAGCTTGTGATAATATTTAAAAGAACTAATATCTTTAGATTTTTATGAACAAAAAAACTGAAAAAAGAGGAAAAGGTTTTAAAGTAACACCATGGGAAGTTTTTGGTGATGTTGATTATGCTTCTATGATGAAAAAGTTTGGAATCTTAAAAATTGGAAAGCTTTCTGAAGAATTTGAAAAAGAAGTTTTATTTAGGAGAAAATTTGTTTTTGCACACAGGGATTTTAAGAGAATTCTTGACAGGATTAAAAAAGGAAAAAAATTTGTAATGATGACTGGTTTAATGCCTTCTGGAAAATTTCATCTTGGACATATGATGGTTGCAAATCAAATGATTTTTTATCAAAATCTTGGAGCTAAGATTTATATTGCTGTTGCAGATTTAGAAGCATATAATTCAAGAAATAAAAGTCTTAAGGAATTAAAAGAAATAGCTGTTGAAGAATATCTTAAAAATTATATTGCTCTTGGATTAAAACCTGATAATTGTGAGTTTTACTTTCAGTCTGAAAGGTCAGGAAATGCAAAAAAATCAAATGCTTATTATAGATTAGCTTCTAATTTTTCAAGACATGCAAGTTTTAATGAATTTAAAGCTGTTTATGGAGAGTTAAATCCTGGAAAAATAAATTCCTCTCTTTTACAGGCATCAGATATGTTTCATGCACAACTTCCTGAATTTGAAGGCAAGATTCCTGTTATTGTTCCTGTGGGTTTTGACCAAGACCCTCATTTAAGAATTGCAAGAGATATAGGGAAGAGGTATAAAGAACATGATTTTATTCAGTTAAGTTCTACTTATCATAGTTTTCTGCCTAGCTTAAAAGGCGGAGGAAAAATGTCAAGTAGTGATGAAAATTCATTTATAGCATTGAGTGATTCTCCTAAAGAAGTTGAAAAGAAAATAAAAAAATATGCTTTTTCAGGTGGAAAAAAATCTTTAGAAGAGCATAGGAAAAAAGGCGGAAATCCAGATATTGATGTAAGTTTCCAGTATTTGAGGCTTTTTGAAGAAGATGATAAAAAGCTTGAGCAAATTTACAAAGATTATAAAGCAGGCAATTTGCTTACATCTGAATTAAAAGAACTTGCAATTATTTCTATAAATAATTTTTTAAGAAAACACCAAAGAAAAATTAAAAAAGCTGACAAATTAGTTAAAAAGTTTTTGTAAGTGGTTTTTTAGGACATAAATTTTAATAAAGAATTATCTCTGACTTTTTTTATGGTTAGAGGAATTGAAAAACTTGTTAAGGGTATTTTGCCAATACATTCTAATTTATTAGAGCCTGTTTATTCATATGTTAATATTCCTCTTCCAGGTATTAATGAAGATATATTAGGGGAAGAAAGAGAATATCCTTCTGGAAGTAAAAAAAAATACATTATGGGAAAATTTTTTGAATCTTTAACAAAGGGTTTTTATGGGGGAGAACTTAGAGATGTTAAACATAGTTGGGTTTATGGTAATGGAGATATTAGACCTGATGTTGTGAATGATAAAGAAAAAATAACTATTGAATCAAAAGCAAATGTTTCTGGTTCTACACTTGATTTAGATGAGCTCCAGTTTAGAGGATATTGGTTTAATCAGTTTTCATTTCCTGAAAGAAGATTTTTTTATGCAATTTATAGGCATGTTTTAAGAGGAATTGAATCTCAAGATAGGTATGAAGAAGAGATAGTTTCAGAACTTACTAAAAAAACAGTTCATTCTGTTGTACTGCCTTTGAGTATTTTGGTGGAAATGGCAAAAAAGAATATTAATTCTTTATCTATTCCTTATATATCTGGAGAAAATAGTTCTTGGAATGATAATTTACTCATAAGGTCTCCTACTATAAATCAGTTTTTAATAGGGCCTGAAAAAATATTAAGTGAGCTTGGATTTTCTAAAGATGATTTTGTAATTCAAAGATATATGTCTCCCCTTGAATTTAAGGTTAATGGTCGCGAGTTAGGTCAGTTTCCTGTTATGTATATTTCTGATAAATATCATGATAAATGGGTTGAAAGATTTATTGAAGAATATGGGAAAATCTTGAGAGAGATGCTATAAAAGGAGAAATAGAAGATCTTCCTTTATTCCATGAAGAAACAAATCTTTTTGAATCTGAACCAACAGATGATGAAGATTTGCCTTTTTAATTAATTTTAAAAACTTAAATTGTTTTATTTGTATATGAAGTTACTTGCATTACATGTTGATTATATCAACTTTAAGCCGTTGAAAAAAGCTTTGAAGAAAATAGCTGATTTAAGTGAAAAAGAGAAAAAGCCATCTAAGATTAAAGAATCTCTTGTTGTTTTGACTGCTGTTGAAAAATTTGATGATGTTGAAGAGTGTGTTAAAGAACTTGTGAAAAATGTGAAAGATATAGCTAAGCAGGTTAAGGCAAAAGATGTTGTTTTGTATCCTTATGCTCATTTATCTAATAATCTTTCTAATCCTGATGATGCTGTAAAGGTTTTGCAGAGTGCTGAGAAAGAACTTAAGAAAAATTTTAATGTTTCTCGAGCTCCTTTTGGATATTATAAGGAATTTGAATTAAAAGTTAAAGGACATCCTTTAAGCGAGTTAAGTAGAGAGATTAAAACTGGTAAATTTAAGAAAGATAAAGAATATAATTCTAAAAATCTTTTAAGAGAAATTGGAAAATCCAAGCTTGATACTTCTAAATTAAAGAAAAACGACCATAGAATTATAGGACAGGAAATGGATTTATTTAGTTTTAATGAGGTTGCACCTGGAATGGTTTTTTGGCATAATAATGGAAGAATTATTTATAATGAGCTTTTGAAGTTTTGGAGAGAAGTTCATAGAAAAGCAGGTTATGAAGAAATTTTTACTCCTGAGATTTTGGACAAAAAATTATGGCAGATTTCAGGGCATTGGGAAAAATATAAAGAAAATATATTTTTAACAGATTATGAAAATAGAGAATTTGCAGTTAAACCAATGAATTGTCCAGGAGGAATGCTTGTTTATAAAAATAAACCTAAAAGTTATAAAGATTTACCTTTAAGGGTTGGTGAAATAGGTATTGTCCATAGGCAAGAACTTTCAGGGGTTTTAGGTGGGTTGTTTAGAGTAATTCAATTTACACAAGATGATGCACATATTTATTGTACTGAAGAACAATTAGAAGATGAAATTGTAAGAATAATGAATCTTGCTGATGAATTTTATAAATTATTTGGCTTGAATTATAAAGTTGAACTTTCTACTCGTCCTGAAAAAAGAATTGGTAATGATAAGATATGGGACAAGTCAGAAAAAGTTTTGGCAAGTGTTATGAAGAAAAGAAAAGTAAAATATAAGATAAATAAAGGTGATGGTGCTTTTTATGGACCTAAAATTGATTATCATATTAAAGATTCTTTAGGAAGAACATGGCAGACAGCTACAATTCAGCTGGATTTTTCTATGCCTGAGAGATTTGATTTAGAGTATATAGATAAAGATAATAAAAGAAAAAGACCTATTATGCTTCATAGAGTTATTTATGGAAGTGTGGAAAGATTTATTGGTGTTTTGTTGGAGCATTTAAATGGAAGATTACCTGTTTGGTTAGCTCCTAAACAAGTTCGTGTTTTGAGTTTTACAGACAGGAATGTGGATTATGCTAAAGAGGTTGTTAAAAAACTTGGAGAAGCTATTCCAAACGTAAGATTGGATGCAGATTTTCGCAGCACGACGATAAGTCAAAAAGTCAAGGAAGCCGAGCTTATGAGGATTCCTTGGACGATAATTATAGGAGATAAAGAAGAAAAGGCAAAGACAGTGGCAATTAGAAGTAAAGGAGGCAAGAAGATAAAATCTATGAAAGTTGATAAATTTATTAAAGAGTTGAAGGAAGAGATTTCTGAAAGAAAATAATAAGTTTTAAATATGCATTTTGCATACATTATGTATGAAACAAACTAGTATTAGGATTACAAATAATCTTCACAAAGCTCTTAGAAGTTTAAAGGCGCCTAATGAAAGTTTTGAAGATTTAATATGGGATTTAATAGAACCTTATTTGGAGTTATCTTCTCAAACAAAAAAAGATATTAAAGAATCTTTAGAAGAATATAAGAGAGGAGAAGTGTTTTCTTTAAAAGAAGTTAAAGAGGAATTAAATCTTTAATATGCCTTATGGAAATAAAATTTTCTTTTAAAGCTAAAAAACAATTAAAAAAATTAAATTTAAGATTTCAGAGTAAAATAATTGATTCTTTGGAAAAATTTGAAAAAGGTGGAAAATTAGATATAAAAAAATTAAAAGGAAGAAGTGAAGAATATCGTATAAGAGTTGGAAATTATAGAATAATTTTGAATAGAATTGGTAAAAAAGAGTTTGTAGTAACTAAAATTGGTGTTAGAGAAAGTATTTATTTTATTTTTGTTTAATTAATTTTATAAACTATTTTTGTATATTAACCATATGAACTTTCAATTTTATGTTGAAGAAGTGAAGAATTCTAAGGAGTATAGAAAAGCTTAAAAACTTAAAGGCATATTTTAAAATATATACCCCCCAGGCTTGCACAGCAATCCTGGGATTTTCATTAATTTTATTAACTCTGGTTTTTTTGTTTGATTATGACTGAGAAAATAATTGTTTTTATTGATGGAAGTAATCATTATCATATAATAAAAGATTTAGTAGGTAAGTCTAAAAAAATAATTGACTTTGATTTTGAAAAATTTGTTGAATTATTTCTTGAGAAAAGAAAACTAGTTAGAATTTATTATTATACAGCTCCTTTAGATAGGAAAAAAGACCAAAAAACATATATAAAACAACAAAAATTCTTTGAAAAACTTAGAAGAATATCTAATTTAAAATTAGTTCTTTGTAGAATGCAAAAAGTTAAAATTGATGGAAAAATTATTTATCAGGTTAAGGAAGATGATATTCATTTAGCAGTAGATATGTTAAGATTAGCTTATAATAATGCTTACGATTCTGCTATATTAGTTTCTTCAGATGGAGATTTTGTACCTGCAGTTCAAGCTGTTAAAGAATTGGGAAAGAATGTTGAAAATATAGGATTTGAAAATAAATTTTCATATCACTTAAAGCAAGAGTGTGATAAATTTAAAAAATTAAATAAAAATCAAGTAAAATCTTGTTTTCCATTAAAATGAACTTTCAATTTTATGTTGAAGAAGTGAAGAATTCTAAGGAGTATAAGGATTTTGTAGAGAAAAATCCAAAAGCTTATCCTTGTTCTGGTTTTTTTACAATTGACAAGGACGGCAAAGATAATCAAAGACATATTGATTTTTATTCGCCATCTGAAGATAAAGTTTTTAGTTTTAAACTTGAAGATGGTAAGATAGAAAAAGTTCCTATGGATACAATTTCAGATAAAGCTCCTGAGCATATGAGTCTTGATGTTAATTTTGATTTTGATGAAGTTGAAAAGCTTATTTCTGATGAAATGCAGAAACAGAAAATTAAAAATAAGCTCCAGAAAATAATCATTTCTCTTCAGAATTTTAAAGGCAAGGAGTTTTTAGTATGCACTATTTTTGTTTCTATGCTTGGCATATTAAAGATTCATATAGATTTAAAGGAAAATAAAGTAAGTTTATTTGAGAAAAAATCTTTTTTTGATATTGTTAGGAAAGTTTAAAGATTTATTTGGGTTTTTGAATAATTAAGATAATGTTTTTGTTTTCTTTTGAAGAAATAATTTTAAAACCAACTTTTTTTAGCAAATCTTCTAATTCTTTTTTATCATAAATATAATAATATCTTGCGTATTCTTTTCCATTATGTTTCCATGGAATTGTTATGTTTTTTGATTTATTCATGAATTTTTGAACTTTATTATGGTTTTTACTCCAGACAGTTATTATTGCTTTTGCTTTTGGTTTAAGAACACGATAAAGTTCTTGAATTGATTTTTTTCTTGATTTTTTTGTTTCTATACAATGCAATGTAGCAATAAATATTGCTGAATCAAAAAAATTCTTTTTAAAAGGCAATTTATTTAGGTTTGTTTTAAATAATTTAGCTTTTATGGATTTTCTTTTAGCATGTTTTTCAGCAAGTTCAAGCATTTTTTCTGAAAAATCAACACTATAATATTCTAAATTAGGTTTTTTTATGAAATTTCTTCCATGACCACACCCTAAATCTAATATTTTTCCTTTTTTATTTTTTAGAAAATCTTTAACTTCTTTAAAAGTTTTTTTCCTATATTTTGCCCATAGAATAGATATTTTATTCCAGGTTTCTTCTTGTGTTATGTTTGTTTTGTTTTTAAACATTAATAAGATATATAAAATACTTCTTTAATATTTTACTATGGTAAGAAAACCAGTAAGAACAATTTCAGGAGTAACTCCTTTAACAGTTGTTTTAAGGCCACGGAAATGTGATCATGGGACTTGTATTTATTGTCCTGGTGGAGAGCATGTTCCTCAAAGTTATACAGACAAAAGTCCTGCTGTTATGAGGGGTTTAAGACTTGGTTTTGACCCTTATGAACAAGTTAAAAATAGACTTTATGTTTTAAATAAAATGGGGCATCCAACAGATAAAATTGAATTAATTGTGCTTGGAGGAACTTTTTTGCAGTATGATATAGATTATCAATATGATTTTATTAAGAAGTGTTTTGATGCTTTGAATGGCAAAGAATCAGGAAACCTTGAAGAAGCAAAGAAAATTAATAAAACTGCTAAACATAGGTGTGTTGCTATGTGTATTGAGAATAGGCCTGACAACTGCTCTGAAACAGAGATTGAAAGAATGCTTGAGTTTGGGGCTACAAGAGTAGAGATTGGAGTTCAGATGCCTGATGATGAGCTTTATAGGAAGACAAATAGAGGACATAGTGTTCAAGATGTTGTTGAGGCAACAGAAAGGCTGAAAAATGCTGGTTTTAAGTTAGGATATCATATAATGCCTGGTTTGCCTTATAGTAATATAGAAAAAGATATTAATATGTTTAAGCAGATTTTTGAAGATTCAAGATTTAGACCAGATCAATTAAAGATTTATCCTTGTCAAATTATGAAAGATTCTCCTTTGGAAAAAACACATAAAATTATTGGTTATAAGCCGTATGATAAGTATCAAACTAAAAAAATAATTAAAGAAATGATGAAAATTATTCCAGAGTATTGCAGGGTTATGAGAGTTATTAGAGAGTTTCCTAAGGAAAAGCTTGTAAAAGGATTGATTAGGATTGATTTGAGAAAAGATATTGAGTCAGAATTGAAAAAAGAAGGTGTTAGGGTAAATGAGATTAGGATGAGAGAAGTAGGTTTTAATTTAGAGGATTTAAATCAAGACTTGAGATTAAGGGTTTTAGAGTATAATGCTTCCAATGGAAAAGAGTTTTTTATGCAGATTATTAATCAAGATAATATTCTTTTTGCGCTTTTAAGATTAAGGCTTACAAGTAAAAGAGCAATGGTTCGTGAATTGCATGTTTATGGAAAGGCAATAAAATTAGGTAAGAAATCAGGAAAAGCATCTCAACATAAAGGATTAGGTAGGTGGTTAATGGAAAAAGCAGAAGAGATTGCTAAAGAAAATAACCATAAAAAACTATGTGTAATTTCAGGCGTAGGTGTAAGAGAGTATTATAAAAAATTAGGATATAAATTAGATAAGCAGAGAATATATATGGTTAAGGAAAACATATAAGTAAAACACATGTTTTATATAGGTAAAACATATATATGGTTAGAGAAAACATATAAACAAAGTATATATTTTTATCTTTAAGATTTTTATAATTTTTCTATGTTTTTAGTGATTTTTGCAAATTTTTAGGGAAAAGTATTTAAATTAAAGGGTTTGTATTTTATCGAACTTAAATCCAATCACTATTTTTGGATAAAAACACAAGGTTTTTAAGTAAAATGGGAAAGACAAATAATATGCAATATGGAGAGAAAAATAACTTGAAAATAGCAATGCTACATCATGATATTGAACCTCCAGAAGAGAAATTTAAAGAAATATTTGAAAAAAAAGAATGTTTAATTGAACTTTTTGATATAAGAAATGTAGTTTTGGAAGAATTAAAAAATTATGATATTATAATAAATAGAGTATATAGTAGTGTGGCTTCAAGAGATTATGGTATACTTAAAAAAATACTTGGTTTACTTAAAAGATTAGAGAGTTCTGGAAAGATTTGTATAAATTCTTATATGGCTTCAAAAGCAGATTATAGTAAATATGAATTATTTAAAAAATTGTCAAAACACAATATTTTGACACCTTTTACGTTATTTGTAAATTCTTCTGAAAATATTGAAAAAATTTCTTTTTTAGCTTCAAAAAAAATAGGTTTTCCTTTAGTTATTAAGAGAGATTGTGGGGGCAAAAGTTATGATATAGATAAGGTTAATACAATCAAGGAATTAAAAGATTCTTTAAAAAATAAATTTAAGGTTGCCAATGAACAAGGATATGAAGGAGGCTTTATTTTACAAGAATTCATGCAACCCTTAAGGGAACATGATTGTAGGATAGGTGTTGTAGAAGGAAATTTTGTTTTTTCTTATGCCAGAAGTTTTGTATCTAGAAATTCAAAAGATAAATGGATAGCTTCTACTTCAGGAGGTTCTGTAGAATTTGATTATTCTGCAACTAATGAGGAAAAAAATATGGCAATAAAAGCTAATTTGGCTTTGAATGCTTCTTTTAGTGAGTCAGATATTATTTTAACAAATAAAGGGCCTTGTATTATTGAAGTTAATATATCTCCTAGTTATTTTATTGATAGTATTGATGATATTCAAAGAATGGAAATAATTGCAGATAATCTTATAAATAGATATTCAAAATATAAGAAAATTAAATTACCTGTAAAAAATTAAAATGGATGTTTTTTTGAGTTTAAGTAGTGAAGCAAGAAGTGTTTATAAAGGCGATTTAATGGAAGAGGGATTAGGTTATATGTCTTCTAGATTTTTAGCAAGCACATTTGCAAGCAAGGGACATAATTTAAGGGTTGTTCATCCTGGGGATGTTTATGATAGAAATGGAGAAATTTTTTCAAAATCAACATATAGTTTTAAAAATAATATCTTTAGGCTTGAAGAAAAAGACCTACCTTTATATGGAGATGTTTTTTTTGTGTATGGTTTAGGGGAAGAAACCACTCCTGAAATTTCAAAAGGATTTTTAGATTTATTGTATCCTTTGGAAAAACAAGTAAAATTAATGTTAAACAGTGCAGAAGCTACTTCTTATGAATTCAAACCTAAACAAAAAACTCTGGATTTACCTTGGATCTATGATTTTAATGTTAGTTCAAGAAAAGATTTAGTTGATTTATTAAGAGAAGGGGAAAAAATTATTGCAAAGCCAAATATAGGTGCTGCTGGACAAGGTATAACTTCTTTATTAGTGCCTGACGATGTAATTAAAATCCCTGAAGAAAATTTAGGAAATTATCTTTTTGAAAGGTTTGTTCCTGCAAGTGAAGAAAGAAGATATATTTTTTTAGATAACAGATTTATTTTGGGAAGAAAGACTCTTAAGAAAGGGCCTCCAGGAGAAGAAGAAGTTGTAGGAATAGATTTAATGGAAGGATATGCTAATGAAATTGAAATAGCAAGAAATGCTTTAGGAAAAACAGGAATGTTTTTTTGTGCTATTGATTTTAGAGGAGACAATCTTTTGGAAATTAACGGTTCTGGAACAGGAATAGCTCCACCAACTGTAAAAAATGAAATGGACTCGTATAATTTATCTTCTCCAATTGTCAGGGCTGTTGAAAGAAAATTTATATTAGAAAATGAAAAATAAAGGAATATTTTTAATAGCTCCTTCAGGAAACATAGATAAAAAATCTTTAGAAATTTCTAAAAAAAGATCTAAAAAATTAGGTTTTAGTTTGATTAATTATAGAAAAGATATATTAAGTAATCATTTTGATTATGCAGGGGATTATAAAAGAAGGTCTAAAGAAATTAATGAAGCATATGACTCAATAAATTATTCTATTATTGTTTCTGTTAAAGGAGGTATGGGTGCTTTACAAATTTTACCTTATTTGAATTATAGGAAAATAAAAAAATCTAACAAAATACTAATTGGTTCTAGTGATATAACTATCCTTTTAAATGCAATCAATAAAAAAACAGGTTCTCGTTGTCTTCACGGGCCTAATTTAGGAAATAAAGATAAATTTGATAATAAAACCTATAATTCTCTTTTAGATGCAATAAATAAAAAAGATTATGCGATTTCAATCAAAAAGAAAAATATCCTTGTTAAAGGGACTGCTAAGGGTTCTATTGTTGGGGGAAATCTTGAGTTAGTAGGTAGGTCTTTAGGAACTTCTTTTGAGATTGATACACAAAATAAAATACTTTTTTTAGAAGATTATGAAATGAAATCATGGAGGGTTTATGATATATTATGGCAACTTAAATTATCTGGTAAATTTGAAAAAGTAAGAGCTGTTATTTTAGGTTATTTTACAGAATGTGGTAAAAATATAGATTCTTATTTAAATGATTTTTTTAAAGATTTTAAATGTCCTGTAATCATGCATCAACCTTTTGGACACGAACAACCTAATATTACATTTCCTATTGGAGAAAAATGTATACTTGATACTGAAAAAGGATTTTGGAAGGTTAAATTTTAATTAATGCTCTTCTGCATGTGCTTTATCTGCTTCTGATTTTGTTTTGTGTATTGTTTTTGGAGCATGTTCAGGGTTTGCGTATATTGAATAAAGTTTAAGTTCTTCTGATTTTGATGTGTTTATAATTCTATGGGGTTTTCCAGAAGGAACAATAATTACATCATCATCTTTTAAATCAAAGTTTTCTTCTCCAATATATGCTTTAGCTTGTCCAGATTCAATTCTTATGAATTGGTCAATGTCTTTATGTGTTTCTTTTGGAATTTCTTCTCCTGGTTTAAGAGACATTAAAACTAATTGTATTTTTTCACCTGTAAATATAACTTTTCTATAATTTGTGTTCTCAAGTGTGTCTTTTTCAATGTTTGTTTTAAATGCTTTCATATAAAACAGTAATTTTAGTAAGTTTATAAGGTTTTATAATGATTTTAGAATAAAAACTCTTATCTGAATTTTGCATGAATTTTCTTAAGAATTAGATTTTTTGCAATATTTATTCTTTGTTTTAATTTGTTTTCACTTAAATCAGTTCCAAGATATCTTTTGAATTTATGAACTTTTTCCCTTATTTTTAAGAATGTTCAAGATAGTATTTTGTCTTTTTCCTACTTTTCTTTTTTCTAGATTCATAATAATGTATAGGTGTCTACATCATTTAAATTTTTTGTTTTGGGTGTCTACATTTTGGGTTTTTTGTAGTCACCTTTTTGTGCTATATAAAGTGTGTTTAGAGTGCTTGTTTCGAATAAAATATAATAAAAATAAAAAGAAATATAAATATTTATAAAATAAAAAAAATTATTTAGAAATATCAGAATCTTCTGTTATCTCTTCTTGAATTTCTGTTGAAATTCCTTTTGGGTCTGTCTTCTTTTGGTCTTGCTTCATTAACTTTCAATTTTCTTCCTTCAACTTCTTTTTCATTCAATTCTGAAATTGCTTTTTTTGCAGATTCATCATCTGAAATCACTACAAAGCCAAAACCTTTTGACCTTCCTGAAAACTTATCTTTTATAAGAGTGGCTTCTTCAACTTCATAATTTGAAAAAAGAGCTTTAAATGCTTCTTCATCCAAGCTAAAAGGTAAATTACCTACATATAACTTCATTTTTTCCTCCTTGCATTTCTATCCATACACAAAGTTACAAATTAAGGTTTTTAAATGTATCAGAAAGATATTTTGAATATGTTTGGCTCAAATTAATCTATTTAAAAATGATGTTTAAGTTGTATTGGTTAGTGGTTTTTCAAGCTGACAATCTTTTTTTTCAAGCCAGGCAAATCTTTTTCAATAATATTCCAAATTCTATCTAAATTTACTCCAAAATAAGCATGAATTAACACATCTCTAAATTCTGAAATACTTTTCCAAGGAATATCTGGAAACTTTTTTGTAAATGAATTTGGAAGATTTTTAACAGCTTCTCCTATGACTTCTAATTTTCTAATTGTGGCATCAATAATATCTTTATTTTCTTTAAATTTAATTTTGGAAAGTTTTTTTTTGATTTTTCAATTAAATTTATGTTTTCTAATATATCATCTATAAATAAATTTATGTTTCTTTTAATTTTAAATCAGCAAAATTTATCTTGCATTCCATTGTAACTCTTTTTTATTTTTATATTTCTTAACTAATTCTGGATTCCAGACGTAAATTACATAGCCTTGATTATCATATCCTATTTTTCCTATACTTTCTAAATATTCAACTATTACTTGAAATGTTTGCCACATTACTTTTTTAGGAAGATTCTTAAACAAATTTGTTTTTTTGTATTCTCCAGAGTTTTTATCTATAAATCTCTCAACCATTAAAACAGTTTGGAGTGTTGGGCTTCTCGCTATATTATTTAATTCAGCATAATTTTTTTTAATTGTTATTTTTGATTCCATTTTATTAATAGTATCAAATGATATGATTATATAAATTTTTCTATTTGAGTTATCTAACTATATCAATTAATTATAATTTAGAAGAGCATATGAACCTTGAAAAGAAGGATATACGCCCCGACCGAACCGCCCGATAAATTGTGGAATTTAGGTGGGCTTTTAGTATAATAATCATTAAAAATAAGTTTCTCAAGTTAAAAGTATGGATATTTCGGGGAAAGTAAGTCTAAAGAGAATTGCCTATTATTTATCTATTAGTTCAATTTTAGTGATTTTTATACCATTTTTAATAAATCCCTCTTTCAATTTGAACAGCTATAGTATATTCGGAGATTATTTGGGTTTGATTACTGGATTAGCAGGGGTTATAGTGACTATCACTATTTTCTTAATACAAAATGCAAGCAAAGATTATTCTTCGCAACTTCTACGGATGACTTTCTTTAAAAATAAATATTTCATGTTTGTTTTAGGATATATCTTTTTAGCATTGATATTCTTCACTCTTGGAGCTACTTTTGAAATTGGAAATCAAGCCAAGATATTTGCATTTTTTGTTAGTGTGGGTTTGGTCTTTAATTTTGTTTCACTTTTGTTAGTCGCTTCATATTTTATGAATATTTTAAATATAATAAAAGAAATTGAAATAGAAACAATACATTATATTTATTCTCGTGCTGAAGCAAAAACCTTACCTTTGATTGGTAAAATAAGTTTGAACAAAATTTCAGAATCTAAAATAATAAATCAGATTAAACCAATTTTTGATACCCTCAACAAAAGCATTTCTCTGAATCAAGATGATATTTATACCGAATGTTTAAATTCATTAGATAAAATAATAAGAACCTATCTAAAACACACTAGTTCTTTTAAATCCCTTGAAGATAAAATATTGCTTGAATTGGCAGATCAATCTTCATTCATAATTAAGACTATGATTAAATATGAAAATCAAAAATTCATGGATAAATTTTCTTTATTCTTAGGGAATATTGGATCCTATATTTTAGAATACAGATATAACATAGGTGGAGTTAACAATCATGCCTTATCAATAAGTAATCTGTTGTTTGAAATTTTTCTCAAGTCTTATAATTTTGATAGAACCTCCGCTCCAAAGTATTCAATCTCGGGCATATCAAAATTAGTTAAAAAATGTATACAAAAAGAATATTATCAATCTGCCCCAATTTATTATCACGAGTTGAAAAAGATAATGGATTTGTGTATAAAAACCCCTTCTTTTTGGTCTGCAAATTTGATTCAGTATGCGTTTAATGAAATTAAAGAGGAGATAAATGAGTGTGTCCTTGCAGTCCAAAATAAAAAGGGTGTTGAATTACACTTTTTAAGAAGCCTCTTTTTAGATATTTTTGAAACTATCAAGAAATCTAGCCAAAGTTTTTCAGCAACACATTATGATATGATTCTAAACTCAATGTTTAATCTAGAATCCGTCTTTGTTAAGATATCTAAAGTTCATCCACAATTACCCGTCTACAAAAAAGTTCCTGATAGCATTCTAAATCCTCTATTAGACAATTATGTAGATCTTTGTAAGAAAATACTAGAAGAAAATAATATTGATATTAGATTTATGTTTTTCTATTGCTTTCCCGAATTAATATTCTTAACTAAATATATCCAAAAGGCAGATGATAGGTTTAATGTTAAACATGAAGAACTATTTGCTTCCCTATTAAAAAGATTACATTTTGAATTTGAAAATGAGAAACAAAGTAATCTTGACAATCATTACTTTTATACTATTGAAGATTATTTCTCCATAATGATTTATTCTAAAGATAAAAATCTTTGTGAAAAACAGCTTTCTTTATTAGTTAAAAAATACAATGAGATTTTAAAGAGTAAAAAAATATCAGAACGTAATAAAAATAGGATTTATGGGTTGCTTAAAATTATTGGTGCGTTAATGGAAGGCGAAGATGAATTTAAGTCCTGTCAAGAAAGTATAACTAGAATAATCTCTCCTAACTTTAAAGAATACAAGCAGATTGGTAAGGCGCTACCTTCTTTTTTTGAACAATATGATTATCCTACCTTTAAACATACTTTTGATGACTGGTTTATTTCTCCACTCTCAATTTGGAATCCTGTTTGGCAAGATCAAATAAACGCATATTTTGATAAAAAATATAAATTTATCAATTACCATAAGAAACTTAAAAAATTACAAAACTCCAAAAAGAATTAATTGGGATAGCAATTTCCATCAACACCTAAATAATATCCAGTTGGACAGCTTACACAATCATTATTGTAACAATAAGAACCTTCTTCACAATAGGTTGTAGGACTTCCACATGGCTCGTGACAATATCCATCATTACCTAGAATATATCCTTCTTCACAAGAGACACATTCTCCATTAAAACATTGTCCCGTTTCACAATAAGTTGTAGGGCTTCCACAAGCTTCATGGCATAAATCATCATCTCCTAAAACGTAACCTTTCTGACAACTTAATTCAGATTCATATTCATGACATTCTCCATTTGTAAAATATGAACCAGAGCTACAATAAATGAAGCTTTGTTCCTTTATAGAATTAAAATCAATTGCTATACTTGTTTGAGTTCCTGAAATCCAAGTATTAATCCCAATTAAATTTCCTTGTTCATCAAATAAACCCCCACCACTACTTCCAAAATAAGTGTATGCATCTGATTCTATAGTTCTAAAATTATCTCCAGTTGATTGAGAAAGAACATCTTTAATATCTGTGATTCTTCCTTCACTAATAGAAAATTCTACAACATTTTGGGCATAGGAAGGGTAGCCAACAGCAATAACCTTCTCATTTATTTCAAATTCATCCGTATAATAAGCAAAGTCATAACTTTTTGCATCAGAAGTTTTAATTTTTAATATTGCTAAATCTATATCTGATTCACTAAAAGAAACTCTATCCACATCATGTAGTTTTCCATCTTGTGTTCTAACTTGAAAACTTTCAGAAATTCTTTGGAAACAATTCATATCATTATATTCACAATCAATAACGTGGCGATTAGTATAAATTGTTAATTCATTATCTTCATTTGCAACAATCACGCCCGAACCAGTCTCACCACTTTCAAAATAAGAGCCATCCACATTTTTTATAGTAACATCATATTTAACCCACACAATTGTTTGTTTTATTTCATCTTTTACACTCTCTACGTCATTGGTTTCTGATTCTGTATAATTCTTGGCTTGGAGATATTCCTCATAACTATTATAATATTTCCCATCATAAAAATAGGTTCCATGGTTTTCGTCATCACTTTCAGTGTTCTCATAATTTGGTGATTGAAAAATTATGAAAAGAACTATAAAAAATAATACTATTGTAGCACCTTTCCATAAAGTGCTTTTTTTGATTTGAATTTCACTTTTTCTTTTCTTTTTACTCATGATATAATATTATGACATGTCTCTTTTAAGCATTGCTATTTATTTGTATCATGAAGAAGAGGAAGCCATTAGAGATAAAAAAGAAGATTCTAAATGTTCTGAGAGAAAATAAAGAGCTATCTTTAAGAGAATTAGATATTAAAGTTAATACGGGGTATCGAACAATAAAAGACTAGATAGAAGAATTAGAGTTCTTCAGGTTGGTTGAAGTAATAAAACATAAAAAGAATCTAAAAACAGGAAGACCTTATACTAGTGTTAGATTGAAACATTAAACTCTAAAAATATCGTCTAGTTCGGGATTCCTATATTGAGTTTTTTTCACAATTGGTTTTGGTCTATCTGATTCATTCATGGTAATCTGTTTCAATGAACTATCCCAATTATGCTTGCAAGAAGTACATGTAAAATAATCTTTTATAACTCGCACAATTTCAACCCATTTCTTTTTCTTTTTGTCTTTAACTCTATCTTTAACTGTTCCATCTGTAAAAAGGTAGACTATGGTGTCATAATATTCATGAGGTATTTTTTCTTCTTTGATTGTTTCTCGCCCAACATGTTTTTTTGTAAATATCTTTTTACAATGCGGGCACTGGTTCTGATATATTAACCCTGTAAGGAAGCCCAGACCTATTGTTATAGCAACTAGAGAGGGAAATTTAGCCCATTCCCAATAAAATCCTGCAAGAGATAAAATTGCAAAGAAAACTGTTAAAAATAGTCCTACTGCAAAAGCGTTTATTTTAGAGATGTCAAAATGAGAGCTTCTGTTGCCTTTCATTATTGTACTCTTACCTTTAATTCTTGAATATAAGAAAACTACACTTCCAGAAATAACTGTTGCTATGAGGCTAGCAATTATGCCTTCAAAAATATTCTGGAAGTTCATATATTCTATAGTTTTGTTGGGTTTTAAATTGTTTTTATTTTGTCAATTTAATTTAATATTTAAAGTCATTTACTAGCTAATAACGTTATTTGACAATGAATGTTATTATTTAACAACATTTGAATGCATTTAAGTTGTTTAAATGTTTTAAATAACGTTTCAAATATTCTTTTAAATTGTTCATTTGGAACGTTTGTGTTGTTTTAAAGGTTCTAAATGTTTGAATTTTCTAAAGATTCTAAATGTCCTTCACTTTCCACGTTTTTTAAGTATTTTAAGAAAATAATCAAAATAAGGTAAAGATCTTTGAACTATTTCAATCCCTCTTTTTACTTGTTCCCAAGCCGTTTTTCTAACCCTATATTTTCCACCTTCTAACCTTTCAAGATACCCTTTTCTTACTAGCTTATCACAAGCTTTCTTATAATCTGTATAATTTGATCTACCATAAGCCCTTGCAATTTCACGATAGGTCTCAGGTTTGTTATTGTATTTTGAAAAATAAGCCAAAACAGCCATTTGAGACTTAGTCCATAAAGTGTATTCTTTTACCCAAATACCTCTTTCTTTCCTTACTCCCATAATTCCTTTATCACCAGATTTTTTAATTTTCCTTTCAATTTTCTCCGCTTCTTCTCCAATTAATTCTTTTGAATTGCTCATTTTGTGCGATTATAATATTTTACTCGCATTCTCGCTTATATAGTTTTTTGATTTTTACTTTTTATGAAAACATTAGAAGAAAAGATTGAGAGAATCTTGTTTATATTGGAAAATCTGGAATTGAGAATTTATAGAAAAATCTTGGATAAGGAGAATGAAGAAAAACTCACATCTACACATATTGATAGAAACTAGCCTTTTGAATAAACTTAAAGTTGAAGCTCAGGAGAAGAATATATCTTTAGGACAGCTTTGCAGATCCAAATTAGGAAAACAGCCACAATTGGATAGAATTGAAGGGAAGTTGGATAGGGTTTTGAAAAAACAAAACTAAGCAATAACCTTTCTTTGTCTATTAACTTTAAATGGAACTTCTAGACCAACGTTTTCATATTGGATATAAACATTTTTGAACATGTTATAAACTTCATTTGACATATTAGCTTCTACAATTTTCTTTGTAGATAATTTTTTCTGTTTCAAATACTCATCTGCACAAGATCTGGAAATAAACTCCACTTTATCAAAATCCAAGATAATCTCTTTATTCTTTAAAGAGTTGAGTTTCCTAAAAAAATCAGAAATGGAACTCCTAGTGAAGATATTATTGCCAAATTCGTGTGTCAACAATATCTTGTTATCCATATTAGTAATAGAAGGATAATCTATTTAAAACTTACTATTCCACAAAATTATAGATGTTTAACTTATTTTTAGGAGTCTTTAATCTGAGATAAACAAAGGTTCCTTTAACCGAATTTCCCTCTAGATCATAAAGAATCGGTTCTTTTTCAGATCTAATAATTAGTATACCTCTTCTTGATATGATGTAAAGTTCTCCTTTTAGCCCTTCTATAGACAACTTTTTGCAAGTTCTTAATCCAAATCCCCTCATTTCCTCATTACTTTTAGTTGTAACTTCACCCCAAACAGCCTTTTTTATTGCTTCTTGGTCTCCATTAAAGGAAATATTGTGTTTTTCAAATAATTTTGGGATAGATACCCCATTATCAAAAACCGCAATATCTACCATTTTCTTTGTAGGATAATATTGTGCCATTAGAGAAGCACATTCAAATTCAGAATGGTCATCTATATTATCTGAAAGCTCTCCCAAGATATATTTTATACTCTCTCCAAACTGATAAGGCAATTTTTCTTCAATTTTGGTTATAAGTTCGTTTACTTGTCTGTTAACTTGATTTCTATCTTCAGTGTCCTTTTTGAAATGTTTTATTGAAACATAAGAACCTCCATCCTCTTCATTTCCTAAAGGGAATCCAATCTTTTTCATATGCTCACGAACTTTTTCGTTTTGTGGTTCTTTATACATGACACTTTGTGCACCATGATCTAAAAATTCCCTTATTTTATTACTTATTAATATCATAGAACATGGAATAAACCATTGAATATCTGATAGATCAATAGAAATTTTTTGGGTTTGATTAAATTCTTTTTCCATATCATTCATAACTTTCACAGCTACAGTAATATGTTCTAGAACGTTATCTCCGCTTGGGAACTCTATTTTAATCATACGTTATTTTACAAATAAGACTTTTTATTTATTTCTAAACCATTCACAATCTATCCAACAACTTATCAATCTTAATTACTGCTTCCATAAACTTGTCAACTTTTTCTTCTATTGCAATTATTCTGTCTTGGAGTATTTCTCTTTCTGTATTGCTTTCTTTTAGGTTCCTTTCTATTTCTGTTTTTTCTTCAGAGAGAATTAAATCATCTTGAGAAATAGTATCCTTCATCCCTAACATTTCAGAATAATAATGAATCTTGTCCGATTTCTTCCATCCAAAACGATATTTTAATGCTGATTCTGATTTATATCTTGGAAGCCAATAACAACAAGAACAATGTCTAAAATCATACATTGTTAATTTAGAGTAAAATTCTCCAGCAAGACTTTTTTCTTCACCCAAAACTCTTTTTGCTAATCTTTGTAAATAAACATTAACACTTGAAGGCTTTATTGGAAATAGGTAATTATCATCTTTTAACCCATTCTCATTAACATAATCTTTAATGTATTGTGTACAAAGTAAAAGTTTAATTTTCCTTCCAAAAGTCTTGCTTACCTCGTCTCTTATAACTAATTCCTTAAAACCACTATAAAAATCAGAAACCTTGATGTTAACTAGTTCTGTAGGGGATCTTATTCCAGAATCATAAAGTAACATAATTAAGACCTTGTATTTCCATTGAGCATTATTACAAAGCTTTCTTACTTGTTCTTCCGTTAGATAAACCCAACGGGGTTTTTCAGAGCGGGAATCTAAGTCATTAGTTATATCTTGAATTTCAATACCTTCTTTTTTACTAATTTTTTGATACCAATGCCAAAATGCTTTGAATATCTTAACAAAGTAAGCTGTAGATTGATATTTCTTACCATCATTTCTTGTTATTTCTCCTTTTCTCATTTTTGAAAAGAATAGAACTAGTTGATTCTCTGTAATGTCTGTTATACAATTTAAATTGTAAACTTCTTTAAATCTTCTAGCGAAGAACCCTAATTTTTCTCTTAAAGTATTAAGCCTTATGTAACTTCTCCCACCCTTAACGCTCTTTAAAGATACATTTAAACCATGCTCCATATCATTTAGGTATTGAAGAATTATATCTGAATTTCTCTTAGAAATGTTTGGAATTCCTTTAAATGAAACTTGGGCTTTCCATTCTTTGTATCTTTTTTCGTGGTTATACGGATCAATTCTCATCTAAGAGATAGTCAGAATTACTTTTTAATCAACCGCAACAATTTCGCAACATGTTGTGGAGTTGAACATCATTTCTTTTTGAAAGAATTATATAAAAAGAGAGCAATCTTTTTAATTAATACAAACGCTATCAAAAACATAAATATGTATAAAATTACTATAACAATTTGAGAGAGTGTTGTTAGAATTTCGTTTGAATTTGGACTATCTTTTATCGTTACCCATGCGAAAATCGTTGTGGCTAAAGCTAAAATCCATGTGGCATTTCTTAAACTATCGGTTGCATGAACTAATTTTTTTTGTATATGGAAATTTTGTACAATCATGGCTTTTTCTAAGTCTTTTTCTTGGAAATTAAATACTGGGGATTGAAAGATAGCCATTATATCTTTAGAATACTCTTTTAGTGATTTTTTGAAATCTTCTCTTTCTATATACTCTTCAGAACTTTTTTCTTGATTATTTTTCCACAAATTTTGAATTTTCTTAATTAGTTTCATTTTAATCAGATTCATTCAGAAGTTTATATATTCTATAACCCCAATAAGTTACTATAAGAATCGGAGCTAGTTTAAATGCAATAAATCCAACTATGCATCCAAACAGACTGATTTCACATAATGTTTCATAAAATACTTCTCTAAGTATTGAAAGTATTGGAAATAAGATTATTGTGATTATTAGTTTTTTCATAAAATCCCAAAGAATCAATATTTTATAAATATCGTGTAAAAGCCCATCTAAACTCTACAAAGAATATCAACGCCCCGACCGAACGCAAGACAAAAGTGTCTCAGTTAGGGTTTTTTAAATACCTACCATATTCAGCTAAGTATCTTCTAAAAAACCATTGAATAAATATATTGTCGTCTTGGTTTACCTGTGATCTTTCTAAGGCATTATAATAACTACTTCTCTTTGTGTAATGAATATCCAACATCGGAAACTTGAATTTTTTTAAGACAAAATTCATCATTAATCTTGAAATTCTACCATTGCCATCTGTGAAAGGGTGAATAGTTACAAATTTTAGATGAACTAAAGCTGCTAATTCAACAGGGTACATTTTATTTTTTTCTCTATTATACCAGTCAAAAAATTCTTTCAAAAGGGTTTCTAACTCCAAATGCATTGGGGGTTTAAACTTTGATTGAGAAATTGCGATATCGTGATTTCTTGTTTTGCCTGCTATGTCTTTTGCTGTTTCCTTCATTAGGTCCTTATGCCATTTTAATACAATTTGCAAATTCAAATCTTTTTCATAATCAAGCATTTCAAAGAAGACTTCTTTATGTGCCTCAGCCTCTTTAACATCTCTTAAAGGCTTTGATGCAGGAGTTATTCCATCTTCCAATAATTTAGCAGTATCTTTTAATGTAAGAGTGCTTCCTTCAATTCTTTGAGTATTGTAAGTAAATTGAACTGCAAAAGTATCTTTTTTCTTCTTTCTTGCAGAAACAGGCATTGCCTTATACTCTTTATCAAAATTCTTCTGAATCTTATTTATGTTTCCAAAGAACTTTTCTTTGTAAAATTCCTGCATAAACTCTTTCTTCTTTTCTCTTATATCTTTTGGGATATTCTCGCCTAAGTAAAATTGTTTCTTCTTTACAGATTTGCCTTCTCGGTAGCTATGACCAAGATAAAAATATTTTCTGTTGCCTTTTTGCATTTCTTTAATTTCTACCATAAGAATTCTTATACCTACATCTTTATAAATTTATTGTTTTTGTTAAAATGTAGATATACGCCCCGACCGAGATTCGAACTCGGGTCACGGCCTTGAAAGGGCCGCATTCTTGGCCACTGAACTATCGGGGCATAATTAAGTTAGTAAACTTATAAATAAAATACAGAATTTAGTTTTTAAAAGTAACTGTAGAATATTTTTGTATATGTTAATGATTTCTTTTTAAAAATAAGTATGAGATGTTTTTTGATGTGATTTGGTATAAAATTAAATTATCTCTTTTTACAAATGAGCCTGCACGGATTTGAACCGTGGACCCCTGCCTCTCTTAGATTTCTCAATCTTTGAGAGAAATAACCTTTACAGATTATACTCATATAAGAGCAGTGCTCTGACCAGACTGAGCTACAGGCTCGTTTGTTTTAGATAAATTAAAGATTATATAAACTTTACCAGAGCAAGAGAATTTTAAAGAGTATAAAATAACTATATTTATGCCAAACAATTCAATTAAGTGAAGATGTGAGAATTTAGATAAATCTAAAGAAGGAAATTTCTTTAATAAGTCTTGATAAATGAAAAATAGATTATTAAGAGAGATATGAGTAAATTTTGAGCTTGTTAAAGGTTTTGGATAAAAGGGTTTGTATTAATTCTGTAAAATAATGTTTTTAATAAGCATACATCTAATAATAATTGCTCTGTTAACTTTTAAATACCATCTAAAGGTTATTTAGCTGTTTTTATTTCTAAAAAAGAGTTTAAATTACTTAAGGATTTTATAATTATTAAATCAAATAAGAAGTATAGATAAAAAAGATTATTAAAAAAGTTGGAAGTTTGAATAAATTTTTTATGGATAAATTTTGAAAGATAATTAAAGTTAATTTGGATTTAGATTGAGAGATAATATGCTTGTTTAAGCATAATTTCTTAAAATATTTTTTACTCTACAATTTTTAGTAGTAAGTAAAAGCTTATTTTTGTTTTTCCGTCGGCAAATTTGTTATTTTCCGTTGGTAAGTAACATTTATAAAACTCAAAATCTCTATAGATATAATAAAAAGAGGGTTTTGAAAATTAAGGGAGATAGTTATTTTAATTCTGGAATAAAAAATGAAAAGATTTTCATAGAAAAAATTATCTTTTTATTAGTTTTTTTTACTTTAATTTTTATTGGATTGGCTTCAGCTGCTCCTATTAATGATACTTTTCATATTAATTTGCAAACAACTTTTGCAAATGGCTCTATTAAAACAGGAACTTTTAATTTTACATTTAATATAACTGAAAGTTCAAGTGCTACATGTGGTGTTCCTGTGGTTTATAATCATTCTGTGACTAAAACTACTGATAATAGAGGTATTGTTTCTATTTATCTTTTAACTACTGGTTCTGGTGGTGGAAGTTTAAGTAATTTGGATTATAATAAGCAGTATTATTTGTGTTATTATAGAGATGGGGTTTTGAAAAATGTTACACAGCTTGGAAGAGTTCCTTATTCTTTTAAAGCTACTGATGTTAATTTAAGTGATATTTCAGTGGATGTTAATCTTAATATGAGTGATGATTATAATATTACTAATGTAGATTATGGCTTTTTTAGTAATCTTGGAAGTTTTTTAAATAGAATTACTAGTTTGTTTGTTGGAGAGATTAATGCTTCTGGAAATATTGTGACTGAAGGAAATGTTTCTGCTTCGTGGTTTAAGGGTAAATTAAATGCATCAAATGTGCAAAATGATGCATGGATTGAAGATGCTCAAGAAAGTGATTTAAATGTAAATAGAAGTAATTGGTGGGATGATTTGAATAGTTATGTTTCTGGATGGTTTGTGAAGACAGGTACAGATTTGGATTTTAATGAAACTAAATTAAATAATACAATTAATTTGCTTGAAAATGATACTTTAGCTGGATTAGGGTGTGCAGATACAGAAATAGCAAAGTGGAATGCTACTTCTTCTGTGTGGGAGTGTGCTAATGATGTAGATACAGATACACTTTATTATGCAGGAGGAGTTTATATTTATAAGAATGCAAGTGATTTTTTTATATTAAATGAGTCTAGGTTAAATAGAACAATAAGTATGTTTAATGATTCTATGAAAACTTATGTTGATGGTAGAGATGTTTTGTTTAATAATTCTATAGCAGTTTGGGCTAGTGGACAATTTGTTGATGTTTCAGGAGATACTATGACTGGGAATTTAACATTAGATAATATTTTGAATAAAAGCAATAATTATGTTAAAATATGGAGTGATTTGATTGTTTCAGGTGGAGATATTACTTTTGGTTCAACAAGTATATCTGAGAGTGATGTAGGTATTATTGATGATGGAACAATAACTTTAGGAAGTGAGAGTAGTGGAGATTATGTTAAAAATATTTCTGGAAGTTCTCCAATAGTTGTTACAGGTGGAAGTGGAGAAGGTTCTGACCCTGTGGTTTCACTTACTTTGTTAAAGGATTTAGTTGCTGGACATGGTTTAACAGGAGGAGCAAACGATGTTTTGC
>CAZKZO010000003.1:0-34999 GCA_964557325.1 Candidatus Woesearchaeota archaeon
GCCCTAGAACCGATAAACTATATAAAAATCTTAGAATGTTACATCCTAAAACCCCTATTATTTTTAAAATTTCTCCATTTGTAAGAGTTAAAGATTTAATTAAGTTAGACTCATGTGTCATTGAGGAGCTTTATGTAGATGGGAAATTCTTATCATATAATGTTTATTTTGATCCTAAGATTAAAAAATCGAGATGGCAGGCGATTCATCTTTTTAATAGAGAGGTAATTTGAAAATGAAAACTTATATAATGGTAGATATTGAAGCAAATGGTCCAATACCTGGAGACCATTCCATGACTTCTTTAGGGGCAGTAATAGTGGATGAAAAATTAGATAAAACTTTTAAAATAAATATTAAACCAATCTCTGAAAAATTTGATCCAAATCGGAGGCAGTTTGTGGATGAAAAAGATGCGGTAGATGCAAAAGAGGCGATGCAGAAATTTAAGGAATGGATTATAAAAAATTCTTCAGGAGAGCCCACTTTTATTTCAGATAATAATGGTTTTGATTGGATGTTTATATGCTGGTACTTTTGGCATTTTTTAGAAGAGAATCCGTTAGGATATAACTCTCAAAATTTAAATTCTTTAAACAAAGGGTTAAATAAAGATTTGAAGGCGAAAATTGATTCATTAAGAGAAAGAAACCTTACTCACGATGCTTTAGAAGATGCTAAAGATAATGCAAAAATATTCTTCGAACTGAAAAAGAAACACTTCAAAAATACTTAAATGCAATTTCTTCTTTTTAGAAAAAAGAAGGCAAAAAGGAAATCCCCATTTTCTTTTTTTAAGAAAAAAAGAAACAAAAAAAGCGCGCGTCTCTCTAATACATAGCCCACCCAAAAAATATTATTTCTAAATACTAAAAACGGCATTCTCAAAAACTTTGATTTTTTGCCTTCGGCATCGTTGCACTAAAAATCAAGTCCTCCAAGTATTCGGACGAAACTAACAGGGCTTAAAGGGTTTCGTTCGGTTGCACCTCACTACACCCAAATTCAATTTCAGCTCTGAAAAAATTCTCAGCTCTGTTTCACGAGGAGAATTTTTTCGAGGAAATCGAACTTCCCTTAAGCCCGATTAACGTTAAAGAGAGTTTTTAATCTGTAATTAGATTTTTTAAAGTTCTGAGCAAGGTTATTTAATTAATCGTTTGACCCTTTTTTCATTTAATTTTCCTTTAAGTCTACCGATATTTGATTTAAATCTTATCCAATTATCTTCATCAGAATTTGTTAGAGAATCTTCTGAAGATATACCATTTAGACCATTAACTAATGATTCTATACACTCTACGACCTCTTCATGATACCATCCTTCTAAAACCCCAAATACCGGATAACCTAATTTTCTTATGGCTAAACCAGCCTCTTTATATCCAGCCAAAGAGTAATTTAACCTTAGAAGTCTATCTTTTCCATATCCATCAAACCCTGCAGATATTCCTATAATGTCTGGGTTAAAACTTACTATATATTTTTCAAAAAATTTAATTGATTCTAGAAAAATATCATCTCCTGATCCTGCAGGTATTGGCAAACTTAAATTTAATCCTTTTCCGACTCCCTTTCCAATTCTAGTTAACGGGCTTTTAATGTGGGGAAATCCGTACTCTTGATATACTGAACATAATAGCACTTTATTACTTGTATAAAATATTCTTTCAGTACCATCTCCATGATGTCCATCAATATCAATTATACAAACTTTTTTTCCTTGGTCAACCATTCTTTGTGTAGCAATAGCCATATTATTTACAAAACAAAATCCACTTGCTGTGTCTTTACTTGCATGATGGCCGGGGGGCCTAGTAATCGCAAGATCATTATGTTCTGATGCGTAAATGACCAATCTTACAGAATCATAAATCGCATCAAGAGTATTAGTATCTGGAATTACTTCTGCGAGAGGAACCCTGTTTTTGCAGTGTCCTTTAATTTTTCTTAAAAGTGACTCTGTATGAATTCTTTTAATATCTTCTTCAACATCGAATTTTAAATCTAAAGGTACTGCAATTTTTTCAATTCCTTTTAATCTATAACTTCCTTCTCCGTTTAAATCTTGAGAATTATGTTTTATTATTTTGGGATCATAAATTATTCTCATTTGATTAACTCCTTCATAAGTTCTTTTAGCTCTTTCAAATTTTCGTAATGATGGTCTTCTCCTGGAATCTCGATCAGCTTGAAATTCTTAACATCATTCTCCTCAAGAATTTTATTTAACTTATCAGAGTTTAGATAAGGATCTTCTGTTTTTTGAACGAAGTATGTGGGAATTTTATAATTTTTAATCCAACTAGTAAAAGAGATACCTTGCTCAATGCACCAACTCAGAGGAATTCCAACGAACATACATTTTTTTGGAGATATCTTCCCTTCTGAAATAGCTCTTATAGCAAGAACCACTCCAGCAGATTTAGCAAAAATTACATAATTCTTTTTGTTATTAAGATATTTAGATAATCTCCCCAATTCAAAATCAAGATCTATGTTTTTCTCACCTGTTTGCCAGTGATTATAGTAATGGATGTAAGTTGAATCAAATAACCCTCTTAGTTCTTCCTCTACAGATTCTATCCATTCTTTTGTACGCACACTGTTTCCAGACAATAATATTAAATCCATTTTATTATCAAATTAGATAATTATAAATATTTAATTGACTAACCTCCAATTAATTCCTTTCTTCTCCCATTTTGTTTTTTCTTTTTCAAATTTATAGTGGAGAAATAGCTCATCTGAATTGTTTCGTTTGAAATCCAACAGTTTTAATTTTTTAATGTGTTCTTTAGTCAAACCCACCCCCTCTACAAAAGATCTGGCTTTAATGTCTGAGATGATAATTGGACAAATTGTTAGATATAAATCATCCACTAGGTTTTTTTCTATAAATGATTTATTTAACAGCCCTCCTCCCTCGATCAATATTTTTTTGCAACAGAATTTTTTAACAAGTGTTTCATAGACTTCTTTTACATCAACTAAACCATTTTTATCTTTTTTTACAATTATTATTTCTGAAAATCTTTGTAACTCTTTTCTTTTGTTAATAGGAGACTTACTGGTCGTAAATATTACTCTCTTAATTTCATTATTCTTAAAGTATCTCAGTTTGTCAGGGTTTAAATTAAGATTACTACTAATCAAAACATTCAATGGTTGCTTTGATTTTTCTTTTATTAGGTTAGAAGTTATAGATGAACTTCCTTTCTTAACGGTTAATGATCCCATAATTATACAATCACTTTCTGACCTTTTTTTCATCAGAAGTTTCTTATCTTCTTCACTTGCAAACTTTACTTTTTCATAATTTGCAAGAGTTATCTTGCCATCAATTGAAGAGGCCATAATTATTGATACTTGAGTTTTTTTCATTTTTTATCTCCAAGACTCCCTAAGTGAAATTCCTTTAAGATATTTATTTCCTTCTATTTTTCTGTTTTTCCTAGCATAAATTAATGGAGATTCTATATTAGGATTTAGTTGCGTAACATTTGATTCTTTCTTCCATCCCTCATTCCAAGCCAATGTTTGGTATTTGTTATGATCTATCTCAAATCCAACTCCAATACCCCCAATTCTTCCAGTTAATGCTCCCCAGGCGTAATAAACTGCAGTTTCGTGTAATGCTCGTTTGATAATTTTTTCAGGATTATCTTTTATGAAAAGAATATCTCTTATTTGTCTAATTACAGGGCTTTCATCATCATAATCCTCTCTTGAAAGTTCACCTCCATCTTGAATTTGTTTCAGCAATCCAACCAACCTACTCTCTGTCATCTTTTCTGAGATCTCTCTTATGGGAGAACTTCCATTTCTACAGGATAAATTTGATAATTGCTTTTTTGCCTCTTGATAGATTCTTCCTAAATTCTCTGCAGAAAACGATAATTTGCATGTTCCTGATTTAGAAAGATATTCTTTCAAACTTCCTAAATGTTCTTCAAGTTTTTCTAGCATCTCTTCAATTCTTCCACTTACAAGGTATTTGTGCAATAAAGGAGGGAAGACTGATTGAATGTCTCGTACATTTCCACCGGGTTGAAAAAACACTTGTTGAGCATATTTTACTGAAGAATTATCCACTACTCCTCCCATGAGATTAAGTGCAATCTGTATATCTTCAAGGTTTAGTCTATCTATCAATTCATGTTTATCAACATTTCTCTTAGCTTTATGAGCACAAAGGAGTGTAGATAAGTCAACTGATTCTTTTCTGCAAAGAATTTTGCAGACCTCATAAACCGAGCCAAGTGAATTCTGCCCTTCATGAGGAATTTCTGTTCTTCTATCTAAATTGAAGCCGGTGAATATATAGGGCAATGTTCCCAAGATAAATTGAGGAGTAGTCATTTTATCCTGTATATCTCGCTCATCATGATTTACTCCATATTTTATCTTTTCTAGCAGAGATTTTATTTTTACTATATCTGATTCAGATGTTTGATGCCCCGAGATGTTTAATACCGCTTGAGACATAAAATCAATTACCCCTTTAGAATAAAGAGGGTTGTTTGTATCAAGTACGATTGCATTTTTCTCTTTTTGATATTCTCCTAAGTGATCTCTTGCCAAGAATTCATCTAAAGAAACTTTTTTTCCTCTACTATGAAAAAAAGGATTTTTGGGATTGAGCGGGTGATAATATATTTCAACCATTTAAGGTACCCCGAATAATTTCGTTTAATCCTTTAGGATCTAATTTGTAAGCTTCCAATAATTCTTCAACACTTCCTGTGTCTCCATCCATAAAGCCATGACCTCTTATGTAACTTGGTCTCACAGAATTAACCTTTAGAATCGATTCTGAAACTGCAGATTGAAGCACACTTGGATTTCCGTTGTAAGCTACAAGCAAAGGTTTATTGTTTTCTACAAGATTTACAAAACCCTGATCAAGTTTCTTTGGACTTACTACGTTAATTAATCTGGATTTTATTCCTTCTTGTTCCAATCTTTCTGCAGCCCCTAGTAAACTTCCGGTTATAAAGCTACTTCCAACAAGAGTGATATCTGGATTTTCTGTTTCTTTAACTAAATAATAATCTAATGTCCTATTATCATCTTCCACTGGCAGGAGATTAGTTCTAATCTTGGGCAATCTAATATAAATAATTCCTGGATTTTTACTTAAGGAATAATTTAGAATATTAAACATATCTCGAACATCCCCAGGTTCAAAAAATTCAATGCCAGGCATCATTAAAGGTACTGCGGGTTGGCAGACTGATTGATGGGTTGAACCATTTTTACCTTGAGTTAAACCAGACACATCAGAAAGTAAAATAAATCTGCTCTTTCCCTGTGCGGCTGCATTTAATTGATCTGCAGATCTTAATAAAAATGCATCGAAACAGTTTAGCATTATTCTGGCATTTGGATTTGTTTGAGATATTCCATGAGCTAAAGCGAGTGCGTGTTGCTCTCTTATTCCCACATCAAGATATTTTGACATTTTGTCAAGTTCGAATTTTTCAACAACATCCTTTCTAATCAAATCAGGAGTAATAAAATAAAAGGGTATGCCAAGGTCTCTGTTTATTTCAGAAAAGCCTTTAAGGTATTGAATTTGAGCTGAATCAAAGCTGTCGCTTGTTTCAGAATTTGTTTTGACTTCTATAGGATATTCGCGATTTTGAAAATCTAGGGAATCTTGAGATGGATTTCCTCTTGGAAAATTTAAAGAATGGTTTTCCCTAAATTCACCTAAATTTGTTTTTTGTTTATAATCTAAAAATTCTTTTAGAACAATTTCTTTATTTTTGCATGCTCCTATAGTATGAAATCCACTATAATGTTCTGTACATCCTTCTAATTCCTTTCCTTTGATAGTATTAGCTACTAAGAATCTTGGCTGATTTCCACTAAAAGCCCATTTGTATGCATCTAGTATCTCATTAATATCATGACCATCTTTTATTTCTCTCACTTCCCATCCATAACCATCCCAAATCTTTGATATGTTTGAGTGACCATCAACATCTTCTGTTGACCTAGATAGCTGCTTTTTGTTGCTATCTAAAATACAGATTACATTATCTAAATTCAATTTAGCTATATGTCTAGCAGCTTCGCTTACATTTCCTTCTTGTTCCTCCCCATCTCCAAGAAAAACTATATGTTTAGATAATAATCTTTGATCTTTTGTTGCAATTCCAGCCCCAGCAGCATATGATAATAACATCCCCAAGGATCCGCTCGGAGTCATATCTACCCCTGGCATGTGATGCATTGACTCATGACCTTTAAGTCTGGAACCTATTCTTCTGTACTGTTGAAGTTCTTTCTCATCTATCCAATTCAATAGAGAAAAGATCTTATATCTTAAGGGACCAACATGTCCTCTAACATAAACTCTATCTCTTGTTGGCGATTGAGGATTGTCTGGATCATAGTTCATTACTCCCCCAAAATACAAGGCAGTCATTAATTCTGAAGATGAAGAACACGCCCCTAAATGTCCACTGCCTGCATGATAAATCGTAGAAAAGGTACTCCTACGTATATTTTCTGCCAATTCTTCTAAAATTTTTGTCTTTGTAGGCATATTCAACTATATTAAAGCATATTTATAAGGTTTTTGTATTTATTAATTTTATAGTAGTTACAAATCTTTTGAAGTCTTTTTCTGAATTCAAGAGATTATATATTTCCTTGGAAGATTCTACGGTTTCATATAGTTCATTTGTTTTTTCTTTTTCATAAGCCCGTAAGAAATATATGCAATTATCAAGGAGTATTGTAGGTAAGAGTTCATTTTCACAATTTTTAGGAAGAGTGTGTATATTGGAATATGATTTTAGATATGCTCTAATCCATTCAAGATTTAATTTTTTCTTTTTAAAACAAGTCATTTTGATTGTATAAGCCAGATCAAATATTCTTGGAGCAGAATTATAATTCTCAAAATCTATTATGCCCTTGATTTTATTTTTGGAGAATATAAGATTGTAGCAATTCATATCCGAATGAATAATCTCTTTTTTAGATACTTTAGGTAACTTATCGTACGTAAATTCTGCAGATTCTTTTATGAACTCCAAATTAGACAAAAAATATGTTTTATTCTTATTTCTTTTTAACTTCTTTAGATTATAATATTTAGAAAAATCCCCATAAGATTTGATAAATTTATGAAAACGAATTATTTCTTTATTAGTCTTGAAATTAACGGTAGCCTTGTGAAATTCTGCTTGCAATTTAGCAATCTCTTTAATTATATCGATATTTAATTTTATGGTGTTTTTCCCCTTGATTTTCTTATATAAAATTCCCAGATAATTTCCCCATTTTATAATATAAGTCTCATCGATTTTGGGAATCGGAGTCGGAACTTCATATGGGAATCTTCTCTTTTTGAGAAACAGTAGTAAGCGAATAGTTTCTTTAATTTTTAATTCATCCACAACACCTTTTTTTAAAGGGTATAATTTTAATATATAACTCTCTTCCCTAGTTATTATTTCGAAAACTTCTGCTTGTCCGCTTTTTAATTTTCTTGCAACCAAGCTTTTATTGATTCCATATCTATTTTTAAGCAATTTCAATATTTTGCTTTTTGTAATTTTCATAATCTAACTCTATTTTTCTAACTTAAATTATTTTCGAGTCAAACCTTACTCAACTTAATCAAATCCAACCACTTATTAACTTCTAGTTCCAATTTAGGTATAGCAACTTCTGCGGGTGTCTTTTTACCTAAAGACATATGTTTTCTGTTGAAATTATAATTAATCTCTAAACCTTTCATTATTGCATGAGCACTTTCTATGCAACCATGAAAACCCCTCATTACTTTCGTCCTTTCTCTAATTGTATTGTGCAATCTTTTAATAGGATAATTAAAACCTCTTTAGTATATAATAGTCAATGGTTAGAAAAATTTTCTGGAACCGATATCATTAAACTAGGTTCAAAATATACGGTTCAACAACTTTTGCAAAGAAGAGATTTTGGAGAGAGGATAAGACAAAACAGACCTCTTTCCGTTACCGAATTATTATATCCTCTTCTCGTTGGCTATGATTCTGTACACCTTAAAAGCGATGTAGAAGTTGGGGGAACAGATCAATTATTTAATTTTATGGCAAGCAGAGAAATACAAAAAGCATATGGACAAGAACCGGAAGTAGTTATAACACTTTCTTTGCTTGAAGGAGTAGATGGTATGAAGAAGATGAGTAAAAGTTTTGGAAATGCTATAGGTGTAAATGACGATCTTAATGATATGTATGGAAAAATAATGTCTATCTCTGATGATTTAATGTTAAAATATTATGAGTTATTGTCTGAAACTTCTTTAGAAGGATTTCAAAAGATTAGAGAAGCCATCTCTTCTGGAAGTGTGAATCCTATGGAATACAAACAAAGATTAGCAAGGGAAATTGTTTCTAGATATCATGAGCAAAATCTTGCACTATCTGCTGAAGAAAGATTCAACTATGTGCATAGAAGAAAGAATATTCCAGAGAAATTAGAAGAACAAGTTATAAAATATTCAACAAATGAGGAAGAATTGTCAATTGTGAAAGTTCTTAGACAAATGGGAAGGGTAAATTCTAATAGTGAGGCTAGAAGACTTATAGAGCAAGGTGGAGTGAGACTTGACGGTGAGACTATCAATGATTTGAACTATGTGGTTTCTCTTCAAGATGGCCAAGTTGTTCAAATTGGAAAAAGATATTTTAGAAAATTAAAATATGAAAAAGAATAGATCTTTAAACAGTTTTATAAATAAGTTTTATCTAAATAAATTAAGATGGAATTAAAAAAAAGACTTGAATTAATCAAAGATAATACTGAAGAAATTATGACTGAAGAAGATTTGAAGCTTCTTTTAAATAGTGGAACAAAGATTAAACATTATATCGGTTTTGAAATTTCTGGTAAGATACATTTAGGAACAGGATTAATGTGTATGTCTAAGGTGAAGGATTTTATGGATGCTGGAATTAATTGTTCAATTTTTCTGGCCGACTGGCATAGCTGGATAAATGACAAACTCGGTGGAGATAGAGAAACAATAAAAAAGGTTGCAGGTGGTTATTTCAAAGAAGGACTTAAAGCGAGTTTGAAATGTTTTGGAGGAGACCCTGATAAACTAAAATTTATTTTAGGTTCAGATTTATATCACAATAATGATGATTATTGGGCAACAATGGTGGATGTAAGTAAGAATACTTCTCTCTCAAGGATGAAAAGAAGCATTACAATAATGGGCAGAAAAGAAGGAGGGTCTGTTGATTTTGCAAAATTAATTTATCCTCCTATGCAAGTTGCAGATATTTTTATTCAGGGAATAAATTTGCCTCATGCAGGAATCGACCAAAGAAAAGCCCAGGTAATAGCAAGAGATGTTGCTTTAAAGATTAAAATCAAACCCTTGTTGGACAAAGAGGGAAAGCAGATAAAACCTGTGGCGGTTCATCACCATTTGATTTTAGGATTAGGGAAGCCTCCTGTTTGGCCTGTACCAAAAGAACAATTACAAGAGTTATGGTCTGCCCTAAAAATGAGTAAATCAAAACCAGACACTTGTATATTTATTCATGATTCACCCGAAGAAATTAGAAGAAAAATTAAACAAGCATTTTGTCTTGAGGGCGAAGTAGAATTTAATCCAATTTTGGATTGGACAAAATATCTCATTTTTAGAGATGTTAATTCAAATTTAGAAATTAAAAGGCCAGAAAAATTTGGAGGGGACGTAAAATATACATCTTACGAGAAATTAGAAAAAGACTTCTCCGAAAAGAAGCTTCATCCAACGGACTTAAAAAATTCAGTAGCAGAAAGATTAATTCAGATTCTTGAGCCAGCAAGAAAGCATTTTGAACAACCTAAAGTGAAAAAAATGCTTGAAGAATTAGAACAGCTTATCATCACAAGATAGTATTTAAATAAAAAAGAGGAAAAAATGAAAGATAAAAAAGTAGTCTTCGATAAAAAATATTATAGTCCTCGGAGTATTTGAAAAGAATTTTCTTGGCAAACTTCCTTTAAGAGATTTTTTTTATAAAGAAGGGAAAATTATTGGTTCAAATTCTTACGGTTTTTTTAATGGAAAAGATGAATTTGATATGGCAATAAACTTGTTGGGAAGATTAAAAACAAGACTTTCAAAAATTGTAACTCATGTAATCCCTTTAAAAAAATTTAAAGAAGGATTAAATTTGATAAAAAATAAAAAAGAATCTGGAGCTATAAAACTAGTTTTTGAACCATGAATAAAATTAAATGTTTTATATTTGACCAAGACGGTACTTTTTATTCAGGGAAGAGTGTACTCACAAATACTTTAAGAAAGAAAACAAAAAAACTGGATAATGAAGAGACTTTCATTAAATAAAGAAGAAGTAACTATATTTAGTTATGATGGAGATAAAAATAGAAGTTAAAGGATACAGATGTGAAAGATGTGGGCATGAATGGATACCGGGAAAAAAAGAATATCCTGTTTTATGCCCAAATTGTAAATCTGCTTATTGGGATAAACCAGCGAGAAAGAAGAAATAATTTTTTTGAGTCAAATAACTCCTGCTTACGTTACAATGTAGGTTAAACATCAACTACTGCTTGCGCCTGCCAGCCTTTTCCTTTGACTTTTTTCATAAACATTTCTGCATATGTAGCAGACTTAATATGGTCTAATTCTTTGTAGTTTTCTGTTTTATCCCCATATAAAGTTCCCCTGGCTATTTTTTTGCCTTCCCAAACATTGATTTCTGCATTTGAAGGTACAAATCCTTCTGCATCAACAAGGTAAATCAACTCGTCAATAAAATTATACAAAAGACTTTCATAATCATCTCCTGAAACTTCAATTTCCTTCTTCAAAGCAGGCTTTATCTTTTCTCCCCTGCTTATAATATCAGAAACAGCTAAAACAGTATTCTCAAAAATACCATTAATGTCTTTTGCATTAATCCTGAATTTTATGTCTGCAGTGTGTTCAAGAAATTCAAATGCTTTCATTTTTCCCAGCAAAATATTTTTAGTTGGCGTGGGTCATAATTTGTAGAATCTTTATTTACTGTAATAAAGACATTATTTGCATAAATATAACTTGTTTTGTCATCACTTATTTTACATTCACTTGATATTTCACAAATTCGGGCAGTGCAGTTAAGATAATTTAAAGCTCTTGAATTTATCTTGTTTTTAATAGATAAAGGAAAACCAGCTTCACTCCAATTCAAAGGAACAGAGGCAGATAAAACATCTTCCCTTAAACTTTCATTAACTTGTATTTCTTTTAAAACAGAAAATTGAAATTTTTCAATTTCAGAACCTTTTTCATCTGTTTTCACTTCTTCTGCATTTAAAGCAATAATTATAACTCCTATTAAAAAAAGTATTGCAACAAATACTTCAACAATTCTTATCCATGCTTTTTTGTTTCTCATTATTTTATTATTTTGCATTTGGTTAAAATATATGGCTAATAGCTTACCACACACTAACTTTTAAAACACCTGGCTTTTTATTTGCTTCTGAATCAATATATATAATTGAATCACTTCCTGCAAAAACATTAATTGTGTTTGTTGTTGCATTTATTCCTATTTCACTTGAGTTATCATAAACAAACTTAAAGCTAAAATCATTTTCTGCAGGAATATCAAGATTGTTTTTCATAGAGTCATAATCTGAATTATAATTGGTTATTCCTTGTTTTATTTTTGATTCAAAAATTTCTTTGTTTGTATTAATAAAGCCAATTTTATATCCGTTTTGTTTATTTTCTGTAAATGTTTTGCATGGCGAAGGACTTCCAGAATAAGTGTTGACACTTGAAAATTCTTCTGAATTAAAAATCTTGAAAAAATTTTCATCTGTTCTTTCAATGTAAAGTGAATTTCCGTCTGGAGAAATATATGCAGTTAAAAGACTTCCATCAGGTCCTTGTACAATGATGTTGCTGTTTATTTTTGTTTTTGAAATAAATCCTGAAAATTCAAAACAAGACTGGGTAAAACTGCTTTGATTCACATTTGTAGTTATTGAAGTAATGTTTGAAGAAAATGTATTTTCTAATTTTGTTTCAGTATTTTCAAGAAGGATTTTTTTGTTTTGATTCTGAACCAAATCAGGTTGAACTAATGTATAAATAAATACAACTGAGAAAATAAATAGTACAAATGATAAAATAAAACCTACATGTGTTGCCCCTTTTTTCATATGTAAAGATGTGAAAAATACTATAAAAATCTGTTGAATTAAACCCCTAATAAAAGGTTAGCTCCTGTTGATATAAAAAATGCAATTAGCATTAGTGCAAATGAATGTTTGACACCTGTTTTAATATGTCCTTCTGCAAGTTTTCCAATTGTCAAACCACTAAAAAATCCTTGTATTAAAAGCATGTATAAAAACGCATTTGCTATTTCCTGTCCTTCAATTGGAGAACCTCCTCCTACTCCTAAAAGACCCATTCCAATAGATTGTCCTTGTGGAGCAATTCCTGCAAGCATTGGAATAATTTGAAACTGCATTACTAAAATAATAGCAATAAAAACAAAAAAGATAATATAACCCTGCACTATTAATGTAGATATAGATGCTTTTCTTTCTTTCTTTAATTTATCTGCCATAGTAACTGCTTCTGTAACAGATTCAAGTATTTCACCAATTTCCCCGCCACTTCTTTCTGCCTGTCCAATTAAAGTCAGAGAACGCGAAATTGTTTTGTTATTAACATCGTGTGCAAAAGTTTTAAGAGCTTTATTTAATGGAATTCCAAGAGAAATTTGATTTGCAAGTTTATCTATATGCTGGCTTAAAACACCATAAGGTTTATCTTTAACATTTATTATGCTTTTTCCAATCGGTGTTCCTGTTTTTACACTTTCTACAAGATTTCTTGAAAATTCAAGAAACATTTCTTCTTTTTCATTACTTTCTTTTGATTCAGTTATCAGAGAGATAACAAAAGGCAGAGTAATGATAATTACTCCTAATCCAAAAGCTAAGTAGAAAAATTTTGTTTGCATAAAAAATAAAGAGCCTGCAATCACAATTAAACCTGTTATTATTCCAATCCAGTGTATTTTTTTTATTTTCATTTGTTAGGTTGCTTTATATGCAAAAATGCAAGGAAAAGTATATTTAATAAAGATACTCCTGAAACCATAATTATTGTAATCATAGTTGTGCTAAGGGAAAAACCCAATCCACTCATTCTCATCATAACTAAAAGAAGCATTAAAATCATTGGTGCTGCAATAACTACACTAATATAAATATCCATGAAAGTTTCTGCAGATTTAGATTCTTTTTCTTTTTCAATTCTGTATTCAAATAAAAGTGTTTGTGACCTTTTTTCAAAAAAGTCAGGAAGGCTTCCTCCAGAAGTTATGGTTGTTGCAAGACCATTAAATAATTCAGCAAGTTTTTTGCTTGGACTATTAAATGCACGATTTCTAAGGGCAGTGACTAAGTCATAACCATATATGTTGATTTCATTAATAAGCTTTGTAAGTTCTTTTGATATGTAAGGATATTCTTTTGTTTTTACAATGATTTCAAAAATTTTACTTGGTTCAATCAAAGAACCAGATATGGCAGACATGTGGATTGTTGCAAAAGGAAGTTCATGGTTTATTTTGTTTTCTAATGATTTTCTTTCCATTGACGGATAAAAATAAATAAACATGTATGTAACCACAGGAATTAGAATCATTATCCAGGATGTTTTCAAGAATCTTGAAAAAAACATGTCTTCAGTACCTACAATAAAAGGAGGAAGAGCAATTATATTGAAAAACATAAAAAATAACCATATAAATACTGAAACCCCTAATGAAATCAAAGTTGTAAAAAACATAAAAGAAATATAATTTGCAGGAACAAATTCAAGATTTGACTTTACTAATTGCCTTTTCATTATCCTGAATCTATCTTTTTTCAAAAGAGAATTTGCTGTATTATAGAAAAATTTGCTTGAAAGTTTTAGATAAATATTTGGTTTTTTTTGCTTTTTTCCTTTATCTTTTTTGTCTTTATCTCCTTTTTTTATTTTTTTCATAGTTTTTCTTTCCAAATCTGTCAACTCAAAAGGCTTTCTTTTTATTTTATTTTTTTGAGATTTTCCTTCTTCTTCAGCTTTTTCAGGATTTAATGGTTTATACATTGATGCTTTTTTTGCAGTCTCAAAGCTTTTTTTATTTATATTTTGCATAGAATTTTGTAAAACACCTACTTCGTTTTGAATCATTTCTTTTTCATTAGGGTCTACAGAATTAGTATGTGCTTTTGAAAGTGATTTCATCTGGTTTACTATTTTTCTCTGGTTAGCAGTATTATGTTTTAAGTTATTTATATCGTGTTTAACCATTTTATTTTATTAATTTATTTATTTTTCTTTGTGCATTTAATATGAATTTTTTAAATTTCTGAAAACTTTCAAAATCTTTTAAATCGTAGGCAGTTTTTAGATTTTCAATGTTATCTTCAATATCTGAAATTATCATATCTAAAATTGAAATATCCTCCTCTTTTAACATGTTTTAAAAAAGGAAAACCCATTATTAAAATTTTCTTTTTATTGTATTCCAAATTTAGAAAGAATTGCTTGAGGGTTTTTGTAATACTGGTTAATTATATCCTGAAATTGATTAAATTCAAAAATCTTTTTCTGATAAAGTGAATAAAGTAGTTTAACCCTTTTTTGGAATTCAATATTTAATTCATCTAAAGTCATGCCATATCTTTTTCCTATTTTTTCAAATATTTTACTGCTTTTGTTAAAGTAAAATACATCATTGTTTGGATTCCATGTAAAAGGAGTGTTTGTTAGGGCAATACCATCAGGATTAATGTTGATAATTTCAACAATTTCCTTTAATTTTCTTGTTTCATGATTTTGCACAATTGCATGAGTCATTATACACACGCAATCTAAAACATTAAGCAATGTTGGTGAAAGTTCAATAGGAGGAGTTTCAAGTCTTTTAATAACAGTATCCACAGAATCAGCATGCATAGTACTTATAGAAGAATGTCCTGATGCCATTCCTTGGAAAAGAACATAGGCTTCTTTACCTCTGACTTCTCCTACTACTACATAATCAGGATTTTGTCTGAAAGAGCTTCTAAGTAAAGTAAATAAGTCAACTTCTCCTACACCTTCTGCTCCTGTTGCACCTCTGACAACACTTGGAAGCCAGTTTTCTCTTGGAAGATTTAATTCTCTTGTATCTTCAATTGAAACTACTCTTGATTCAGGAGGTATGAAAAACGTAATAGCATTTAATAAAGTGGTTTTTCCAGAGGAAGTTCCTCCTGTTATAAGAAGATTCATTTTATATTGGACAAGCATCCAAAGATAAGCAAGCATTTCAGGACTCATTGTTTTAAATGCAATTAATTGAGAAGGTGTCCAGGGAGTTTTAGTGAATTTTCTGATTGTAAAAGTAGGTCCTTTGCTTGTTATGTCTTTTGTATAGGTTGCATTAACCCTGCTTCCATCAGGCAGACTTGAATCTAATATAGGTGAAGCATATGAGATGTGTTTTCCACTTCTTTGAGCAAGTTTTTCAACAAAGCTTTCCAATCTATCACTTTCTTGGAAAACCACATTTGTTTTCAAGTTTCTAAATACTCTATGCACAATATAAATAGGACCACCTACTCCATTACATTCAATATCTTCTACAAAATAATCTTTAAGCAAAGGGTCTATTTCATTAAATCCTATAAAATCTCTTACAAGATAATAATATATTTTCTTATATGTGTCATAGCTCATAGTAATTCCAAGTTCAAAAGCAATTATCTTAAATCTCTGATCAATGTATTCTAAAAGCTTTTCATTATCTTTTTCAATAATAGTATCTACATTAATCATATCTCTCATAGCAGAAAGAATTTGGTCTTTGTAACTCTGTTCTGTTTCATTTAAAACAGGTTCTTCTAATTCGTATTTTACCTCATATTCTTTAGGGTCCCAATAAATATGTATGTAAGCATAAGGAGAAATTACAGTATAACGAACATCTATTTTTGTTTTATCTTTTATTTTTTTTAAAGGCGGAACCTTTGGCATAAAATTTACCTGCACACGCGGAAAATTTTGGATTGATCTTTTCATTTAATTTATAACCTCTGTATTTACAATAGTATTTGACTGTGCATCCTGTCCTTTATTAATTATTTTAATTTTGTAAGGAGTAGAAGCTCTGCTAATTGTTTTTAACTTGTCTTCATTGGCATAAGTGAGATTGTAATTTTCATAATTTATTGTAAGATTAACTTTGTAAATATCTCCAACTTGTTTAGTGTAAACAATTATATCACCAACCTCTACATTTTGTCCAGGTTCACTATATTCAGACCTACTTTCAATTTCAAAAACTAATTTATCATTTTCACCATCAATTTTTAATTCACCTTTATTTATTGACATTTCAATTACTCTTTGATTTCCTGCAACACCTAAATCTTTTATAATGTTATCAATATCTTTAAGTAGAGAAATTGTTTGGTCTATTATTGATTGGTCTTGTACTTCTTCTATTTTTGGTTTAACAAAAGCTAAAACAAGCCCCATTATTGAAAAAGCAATCAAAGTATAAATAACAGTTTCTACCCAAATTTGCCCCTTTTTCATAATGAATTAACACAAAACTTGTTTATAAGATTTTTCATATTTAGAGAAGGGAAGAACATAAAGGGAATTCATCTAAAGAATCTGATTTACTACATTGGTTACTGTTAATTACAGGAGCTATTTCTAATCTGTCAGGTGTTTCAGAAAAACTACTCATATCATAAAGATAAGTAAATCCTGTGTTTTTCCCTGGAAGAAATATTGTAGTTCCGTCATCAGTATAATTTCTCACACCTGCAACTGTATCAGGAGTGCTTGGCAATTCAAAGCTTTTTGAACTTCCTGCCGAAGAAACAGAAACTAATAAGCTATCTACTTCTATATCTTTTATGTTTATTGAAAATTGTAGCAAATCATCTGTAGCATTGTAGCATGTATAAAGAGAATTTATCTGCACCTTATCTACAATATTAGAACAAGCTTCAACTTCATCAAGCTCTTTGTTTACTACATTTTGAACTACCCCCCATACAATCAAGACAGCTGCCAAAGTAATAGCTATCATCATCATTGCAGCAATTACCGGTGATAATGCTTTTTTATAGACTAATTTTTTTTCCATATTGTTCATCACAAGTATATGTTCTATCTCCTTTTTCTGAAGTTCCTCTTAATACAGGGATTAAAGTTACTTCTGTTGCACCTGAAAATTCACTACTTAAATCAGCACTATAAACAGAGCCAAGAGTTAGTCCTTTTGCAGGCCAATCAGAAACATCATTCAAGTTTATTGTTTCATGAGTTCCATCTTTTGAAATTTTTGCTTTTATTTGGTATATAGGAACATTGCCAAGATTAGAAAGTGAAAGCACACCTGCTGAATAACTTGATTCAAAAGCAACATCTTCACAAATAAGCTTTACATTTTCTCCTCCAAATTTTGTTATTGCTTCTTCTTGAAAACCTTTAAACCATAAAAAGATAATTAGTCCAATTACAATAACTAATGCTATTAATAAGATAGTTGCAATAACAGGAGAGATTCCTCTTTTTCCCATGTATTTATTTGTTTTTTTAATTTATAAATTTAAGTTTAATTGATAATTTCAATTAATTGTGTTGTCTGTGCATTTTGACAGCTCACAAGTCTTTCTCTGTTTTTTTCTTCCTGAAATCTTAAAGGAGTGATTCTTAATGAATAAGGTGTTCCTATGGTTGAAGGTATGTCAAAGATGTATGATGCTTCTTTAGTTGGTTCAAGGGAATTTCCTGCATCAACAGAAAATAATACAGAATTTCCTAAAATTTGTCCAGAGTAGGAAGTGTTTAAGTAAGTTGAGATATCTATTGTTGCAAGTTCTTGTGAAGAATCATTTGTTACTTGAATAAAATACCCTCCAAGATTAAATTTGCCATTGTTTTTTATTGTTATATTTAGTGTAGAATCTGTAGAATTAAATTTTGACTTTTTTATAAAAATAGATACACCACTAGGACAATTTAGGGAATCTGCAGGAACATAAGTTTTTATCCACATATAAACAACCCCAGACATTGTTAAAGCCAAGGCAATTAAAATAACATATCCTACAACTATACTTACTCCTTTTTTTGATTTAATTGGTGATGACATATTTTTCTCCCTCTTGTTTTTTAGATAAGACAAGGTAAAAGTTTTCTCCAGACTTTATTTCAAAATTATATGATGAATTATCTAATTTAAGTATTGCGTTTTCTGATGTAGTTGAATAGCTTTGGACAAAAATTTGATTTTGATTTATAGATAAAGTATTTTCTGAGTCTAATGTTAAAACTGCTTCTTCTGGAGATGTTTGATAAGCAGTAATGCTTAAGTTATCTTTATCTCCAAAAATAAAGTAAGAATTTATTTTATTGATTTTATTATTGATATAATCTTTTGTAAGATTTAAGCAGAGCTGGTACATTTGCACTCTTTCATAATCATTATAAGTTCCAAAATCTATGACATGTGATGCTTCTATTTTAATTTCCTGGCTTAATTTTTCAATCTCTGTATTTTCTGATTTAGTTATAGAGTTTACAATAGAACTAATACCTATTATTATTGTTGCAATTATTATTGCAGCAACAAGGTAAAACTGTCCTTTTTTATTTTCCAATAAAATTTTATTACCTCTTTTCATATAAGATTTAATGAAAATAGGTTTATTAAGTTTAGGATTAAATGTAGACTCAGAGGTTTGCTCAAGGATTGTTAAAAAGCTACCTTTATTCTTTCTCAGCTCTGCGACCTGTCAAGCACCTGAACAAATGTTTAGGGCTGCTCCGATCAAGGTCTGACCCAATTCGCATCTGCAAGGTCAAGACAGACAAAGCGTCAACGTCCGAACAAAGACTTTTCAACGCACTTATCACTTACCTCCTTGCAGTCTGCCATAAAGCCCGTTTGCAAACAGCAGAGGGCTAACCTGCTAACCTAGTCTACAATAAATTAGATTTAATACAACTTATAAAGCTTTTTATGATTCCTAATTTTTCCATTTAATCAAATATCCTTTATTATCTCTTAAAAATAAACTCCCTCCAGAATTACTTAAATCTAATTCAAATTCTGCTTTTTTACCTGGCTGAAGATATTGTTCAGAAAAAATAAATTTGTTCCTGCCTTCTTCTTTTATTTCCCAGCCTGAAATATTGCAATTGTAAGCACAATTATTAATAATTGAATCAGGGTTTATTTCAATGCAGTCAGCACATATATGAGATGAAAGTTTACATAAATTAATCTTATTATCTAAACAAACTTGCCATGCATTAATCAAATCTTCTGAATATTTGTCTTTTCCCGAATAAAAATAATAGTTAGCCAACCCTTTTTCTACAAGTTTTACATTAATATTTTCTCCTTTATAAAAAACATAAGCAAGTGTTCTGTAATATTTATCTTGTTTTTTACCCACAAATTCAATAATAACACTTTTATTCAGTATTTCAGATTCTAAAAATTCTTTAGATTCCAGGTAAAAAAATTCTCCTTTTTCAGGAGTGTTGATTCCAAGAAGTCTTATACTTGTGCCATTAGAAACAAAAGTATCTCCGTCAATAACTCTGTCAACAAAAATCTCTTCTTTTTGCTCTAAAAATTCTTCTAAAACAAAATCCATCCATGAATAATTAATTACAAATAAAACTATCAAAAGTAAAGTTAGAAGCAAAATTTCTTTTCTCTTTTCCATTTTTTCCAGTGTCTGCCGAAGCTTTCACTCACTACCTGCCTAGGGTGATAAACACATCTTGATTTTCACTCACTACCTGCCTAGGGTGATAAACACATCTTGATTTTCACTCAGTGTCTGCCTAGGGTGATAAACACATCTTGATTTTCACTCAGTGTCTGCCGAAGCGTATGGCTAATCGCTATGTGCAATAGCAATGCGGGAGACAGGATTTGAACCTGCGTAGGCACTAAGCCACAGCCTCTTAAGGGCTGCCCGTTTGACCACTCCGGAACCCCCGCATAAAAACCTTGTTTTTTATTACAAATTTTACAGCAATAGATTTTTTATCAATTTCTACAAATTCTGTATTCAGGCTTATTTTTTTGAAACCTATTAAACTTAAAAAACTTGCTAATTTCAAAATCTTTATTAACTATCTTATATATTTTATATTATGAAAGAGGTTGTTGCAAAAGTCCTAAAAAAAGCTTTGAAAGAAAATGATATTAATTTTAGTGAGCAAGAAATAAAAGACATGATTGAAACACCCCCTAATTTTGATTTGGGTGATTATGCTTTTCCTTGCTATAGATTTGTTGATAAATTTAAATTAGAACCGCATCAGATAGCTTTACAAATTAGAAGTGATATTGGAGAACCAAAAGCTGTTGAGTTTTCAGACATACAGACAAAAGGTGCATATATTAATTTTTTTGTAAATCGTTCAAGTTTAGCAAGACAAGTTATATGGGATGTGATTAACCAGAAAAAAAACTATGGTAAGTCTAAAGAAGGAAAAAGAAAAAAAATAGTTGTTGAGTTTTCTTCACCTAATATAGCAAAACCTTTTGGAATAGCTCATCTGAGGTCTACAATTATTGGAAATTCAATTGCAAACTTATACGAATTTAGAGGATATAATGTAAAAAGAATAAATTATCTTGGTGATTGGGGCACTCAATTTGGAAGAGTTATTTTTGGATATAAAAAATTCGGAAGCGAGAAAAAGCTTGAAAAAGAACCTGTAAAACATCTTTACAATATTTATGTAAAAACCAATAAAAAATCTTATGAAGAAAAAGCCAGAAACGAATTCAAAAAATTAGGTAAAGGCAAAAAAGAATCTCTTATGTTGTGGAAACTTTTTAGGAATTTAAGTCTCAGGGAATTTAAAGAACTGTATAAAAAATTAAATATTAAATTTGATGATTTTGAAGGTGAATCTAAATATGATAAAAAAGCAAAAAAACTCCTTGAGGAACTTAAGAAAAAAGAGCTTGTGAAAAAAAGTAAAGGGGCTTTTATTGTTGATTTAGAAAAAGATGGGTTAAAAAAATTAATCTTGGAAAAAAGTGATGGCACTACGCTTTATGCTACCCGTGATTTAGCTGCAGCTATTTCAAGATATAAAAAATATAAATTTGAAAAAATGATTTATGAAGTTGGACAGGAACAAAAACTTTATTTTAGACAGATATTCAGAATTCTGGAGTTAATAGGTTATAAATGGGCAAAAAATCTTGTTCATGCTGAACATGGATTATATCTTGATAAGTCTGGAAAAAAACTTTCTACACGAAAAGGGAAAAACATATTTATGTCAGATATTTTGGAAGAAACAATTTCTCTTGCAAAAAAAGAAATCAAAAAAAGAGGGAAAAAAATTTCAGAAAAAGAACTTGAAGAAAGAGCTTTAAAAGTTGCTGTGGCTGCAATATTTTACGGAGATTTGAAAAACAACAGAAAAAATAACATGGTTTTTGACATGAAAAAATTTGTGTCTTTTGAAGGAGACACAGGACCCTATATTCTTTATAGTTATGCACGTGCAGGTTCAATACTTGAAAAATCAGATAAAAATGAAAAATATAAAATTAAAGAACTTTTTGATGAAGAAATAAAACTTGTAAAAAAACTTTCTGAATTTCCTGAAAAAGTTAGAGAGGCTACAGATAATCTTAATCCATCTATAATTGCAAATTATGCACACGAGCTTTCACAGATTTTTAATGAGTTTTATCATGCATGCAATGTTATTGATTCTGAACAAGAGATGTTCAGGCTTGCTTTAGTAGAATCTTTCAGACAGGTTTTAAGAAATGCACTTCACTTGCTTGGAATAGAACCTGTTGAAGAGATGTAATAAAAATTTATTTTCCAATCATAACTTATTTAAACATATCTTCTTTTATTTTATCAAGGAGGTTAAAAGGAGGTAAAAATGGTCAAGATAAAAAAAATGAACCAGTCTTATTTTGCTAAACTTCTCAAAGATTTTAATGTGGCTGGAGAATTGGTAAGAGAAAGGCAGGAAGAAAAAGAAGGACTTTTGGATGAATTTGATCAAACATGTAAAAGGTTTTTCTTTGGAAAGATTTCTGAAAGAACTTTAGCTTCTTCTGTTAAAAAGACAAATAAGGAACTTAAACGGCTTGATAAAGGAATAAGACAAAATATAACTAAAGCAAAAAAAGCTGCTGAAAGAGCAGTAAAACTTACTGCAAATCAAAAGCCAATTGGTTATAGAGCTACTTTGTCAGGAATCAGTGGCGGAGAAACTAAAAAGAAAAGAAAAAAGAAAGCAAAAAAGACAAAAACAAAAACAAAGTCTAAAAGAACCAGAAAAAAAACACGAACAAAAAAGAAAAAGTAATTTTATTTTTTATATTTTTTTATATTTTTTATATTTTAATTTTTTAATTTTCAACTCTCTCAAAAATCAAAACTTATTTAAACTGTTTTTCTCTTTAATAAATACCTTAATTAAATAATTAAATAAAAAAAGGAGGTTTAAATGGCAAAACAAGGAAGTAAAGTTTTAAACTTCGTAGCCTGGTTAACCGGTGTAATAGTTTCCTTAGCAGTAGGTTTTGCACTTATTGGAGGAACACTTAGTGTACCTTATGTTGGTGTTGTCAATCTAATTGCTGGCTGGATTGTTGTTATTACAACTATAATCAGTGCAATTATGGCTATATTAAAACAATAAATCTTTGATTTATTTTTTATTTTTTATTTTTTTTAACTTATTCTATTTATTTTATGTTAGTTTCAATAAAATTCTGTTTCCTTTCTTTTTAAGAAAGAAGTAAATGGCGTGCACCCTAAATTTAATGAGATAGCTTTTTGTTTTTGACAAGCTTTTTTTACCTGATAAAAATTTACTAAATGAACAAATCAACAACTTCTTGTATACAATGCTCTTTTGAAAATTAATTTTTCTCTTTTCTAATTTTTTTATCAGTCTTAAGAATTTTATCTAATTCACTTCTTCTTTGGATTTTTGAAGTTTTATTATTCTTATTATATTTATCACATCTGTGTGTGCTTCTCCTTATTTTTCCTGCACCATATTTTGGATAAAATTTTTGTTTTGGTTCATCAATTTCAGGAATAGTGTCTCTAGGACAATGAATAGGTTCAGGTGGAACTTTTGCACAATCTGGACAATCTGTAATATTTGGAATCAGATTTGAAATAACATTATCTAAATTAGCTATTGTTTCAATTCCAGAATAAAACATAGATTTTACATCAATATAATTTGTTTTCATAAATTAATCCAAAAAATTTGGGCTTATAAATATTTATATTCTAAAAAATAAACTTTTACAAATTATCTGACTTTTTTCATATCTTTCCAGGCTAGGTCAAACAATTGCTGTAAAGCATCTGCAAAGAATTCTGTATTAATCCATACACCAATATCATAATTAGGATGGAACTTTTCATCATCAAGAAGCATAAACATTAATTGATTTCCGTCAATTACTGCAAATCTTGCTTTTAGTTTATCTAATTTTCTTATTTCTGCAACCTTTTTAAAATCTTTTGCAACTTTGAGATTATTTTTGTTTATAGGAGCAGCAATTCTTATTTTAACTCCTCTTTTTTTGCATTTTTCAAGGCTAGGAAGTAAAGCTTCCATTTTTCTGTTTAAGCCTTCTTCAGTTGTCATAATAATAATACTTTCTTCAGCTTCCCTTATCATCATATCTAAATGATTGTAAAGATTTTGTCTTCCTTTTAAACTTCCTGAAAGGTCTGTTGGTTCAACAAATTTAACTCCTTTTGTAAATAAGCTGGTTAGTTCATCAAGAACTTCATCATTTTTAAGATTTTCAAGTCTTTTTGCTCTTTGTTTTGCATCCCTTAATTGATTTTTTTTAACTCTTTCAACAACCTCTTCTGGTTTTAAAGCAACAAATTTTATTGGTTTTCCAAGCTTCATAACAATAAATCCTTTTTTCTCTAAACTTTCAAGTATATCATATGTTCTACTTCTTGGCACATCAGAAATATTGCTTAATTCCCCTGCAGTTGAAGTTCCACGTGAGAGTAATGCAGTCCATACTTTTACTTCATAAAGATTAAGATCAAATATTTTTCTTAACCTGCTTAAAAATTCATCTTTGACAATCATCTTATTTTTTTATCGTTTGTTTTCTTTTTAAAGTTTATTATGATTAAAGAGTAACCTTATTGGATTACCTATTGGTAACAATAATAGCTATTTTCCCCTTTTTATCTTTTACTTTAAGGTCAGTTTTGTTTTTAAATGTTTTCTTATTAGTTGTAGCAATATTAAGGGTTTTTGAATTTGTTCTTTCTTGAATAAATTTATTGTTTTTGTTAAGTATTTTTTTGAGTTTATCTTCGACAATTAAGTATGTTTCTACTTTTTGATTTTTGTGTAAACCAAGCTTTTTCCTGAATGCCTGGATTTTCCTTGAAACTTCTCTTGCATATCCTTCTGCTTCAAGTTCAGGAGTGGTTTTTGTGTCTAGAGTAACAGAAATTTCTCCCTTATTTTTTTTATCAGGTTTATCAAAGTAAATATTTTTTACATTTAATTGGTTTTTTACTAATTTCTCCACTTTTTTATCAAGTTTAAAATCAGCTTTAATATGAACACCTGTCAAAGGCCACTTTAATCCAATTTGTGATTTGTCTCTTTGTTTTAATCCAAGAGAAATAATCTCACGAACTTTTTCCATTTCTTTTAAAAGTTTTTTATTTATTTTTTTCTTATCAAATTTAGGCCATTTTTCCAAATGTATAGATTGATTTCCATTTAAGCTTTGATAAATTTCTTCAGCTGCAAAAGGCATAATTGGAGCAATTAATTTTGAAAAATATTCTAAAATATATCTCAATGTTTCACGTGCAGATTTTTCATTAGAAATCCTGTTTCTGTTAATTCTTACATACCATGTTGATAAATCTTCTATAAAATCTCTGATTTCTTTGCAGGCTTTTATTGTATTGTATTCTTCAAGAAATTCTGTAACTTTTAAACCAGTTTGATTAAGTCTTGAAACAATCCATTCATCTGTTATTTCTTTGCTTTTATCTTTAGATTTTTCATTATCTTCATTTAACATATAAAATTTTTGAGTATTATAAAGTATTAAGATGACTTTTTTGTAAATTTCTTCTACACCTTTTTCTGAAAAATTAAAATTTTCAGCATTCATAATAGGAGAAGACATAAGATAAAATCTTAAGGAATCTACACCGTATTTTTCAAATATATTCCACGGGTCTGGAAAGTTTTTTTTACTTTTGGACATTTTGTTTCCATCTTCTGCTAAAATAGTTCCAGTAGTCAAAACATTTTGAAAAGGGGATTCATTAAATAAAATTGCGGAAATTACAGTCATATAATAATACCATGTTCTTACCTGTCCAATATATTCTGCAACAAAATCAGCAGGAAAGTTTTTCTTGAATAAGGATTTATTATCAAAAGGATAATGAAATTGAGCAAAAGGCATTGAACCTGATTCAAACCAACAATCTAAAACCTCAGGAACTCTTTCCATGTCTTTTCCGCAAGTGCATTTTAATTTGATTTTATCTAAATAATGCTTATGCAAATCTATTTTTCCTTTTGGAAGTTTTATAGCATATTTTTTCAGTTCTTTTATACTTCCAATAATTTTTTTCTCACCACATTTACATTTCCATATTGGAATAGCACTTGCCCAATACCTATTTCTAGAAATATTCCAATCAGGAGCCATTTCTACACTTTTCTTAAACCTACCTTCTTTTAAAAATTCAGGATACCAATTTATCTTTTTATTTAATGAAAGAATTTTTTTCTTTACTTTTTGTATATTTAAAAACAAGGAAGGAATAGCCTTATACATTAAAGGTGAATCACAACGATAACAGAAAGGATATTCGTGTTCTTTTTTTTCAATTTTTACTATTTTTCCTTTTTTCTTGAGAAACTCAATTATTTTTGAATTTGCATCAAAGATATTCATACCAGCAAAATCTTTGATTTTATTAGTAAATTCTCCTGATTCTGTAACTGGCTGAATAAAATCTATTCCATGGGCTTTACATACTTCATAATCTTCTTCCCCAAATGCAGGAGCAGTATGAACTATTCCAGTTCCTTCTTCTGTTGTTACAAAATCTCCTGGTATTATTTTAAATGAATTTTCTAAATCTTCAAAATAAGGAAATAAAGGCTCATAAGTTTTTCCCAGAAGTTTTTTTCCTTTAACTTTTTTTAAAATTTCATATTCTCTTCTGTCTTTATAATATCTATTGAGCGCATCTTTTGCAAGAACATAAATTTCCTTACTTTCTTTGTCTTTAACATAAACATAAATTGTATCTGGGTGAAGTGCAAGTGCAAGGTTTGACGAGAGTGTCCATGGTGTTGTTGTCCATGCAAGGAAATAAACATTTTCTTTTAATTCATCTTTAAATTTAACTGTAACTGTGTTTTCTTTTATCGTTTTATAAGAATTGTCCATTGCAATTTCTGATTTAGATAATGGTGTTTCACATCTTGGACAGTACAGAAGTATTTTTTCTCTATCATAAATCAATCCTTTTTTATATATTTCTTTAAATGCCCACCATACACTTTCAATATAATCATTGTCCATTGTTTTGTAAGAGTTTTCAAATTCTGTCCATCTTGCTATTCTTTCAACTGTTTTTTTCCATTCATTTGTGTATTGAAGAACTTTTCCTTTGCAAAAGCTATTGAATTTTTCAATACCTATTTTTTCAATCTCATTTTTCTCTTTAATTTGAAGTTCTTTTTCAGCAATATTTTCAATAGGCAATCCATGGCAATCCCATCCCCAAACTCTTCTAACATGTCTGCCTTTCATTGTCCAGAATCTTGGAAAAGTATCTTTTAAAACAGAAGCAAGTATATGTCCATAATGAGGCAAACCAGTAGCAAAAGGAGGACCGTCATAAAAAATATAATTTTTTGATTTTTCAGTTTGCTTTAATGATTTTTCAAAAATTTTATTTTTCTTCCAAAATTCAATGATGTTTTTTTCTTTGTTAGATATATCCATTTTAATAAACCCTGGAGTTAATTGTTTTATTTAAAATTTTCCAAATATTCTCTTTCAATAAAGTGAAGTTTACCCGGAATAACTATACAATAAGGCAAGCGAATATTATAGTCTTTTATTTTGTCAATTTTATCATAATAAATTCTACTTTGTTTTGTTCCAAGGCACTGGCAAACAATTATCTTTTTCAGATTTATTTTGTGTTTTTTTGTCGAATCCTTTAACTGATTTACAGCATCTGAAATCCTTAATCCTATGTCTATTAGGATTAAAGTGTGTGCATTAATTGATTTATTTTCTTTTACTACATTCATAAAACTGTCAGGAGTGTATTTTTTTTCCCTGTTCCATGCAGGCATTGAAGTGGTTTTTCCAAATTTATAAAGTTGTAATCCTGTTTCTGCAACAGCATCAATTATAGAAGCACTATAAATTACTTTTGTTTTAATACCTGATTTTTTTGCTTCATCTAAAAGAGCAATATGTGTAGTGGCTGTCAAAGGACTTCCATACACAAGTAAAGCTATATCTGTTTTTACAGCTTCATCTAAAAATTCAAAATTCTCGACTTTTTCTCTGTTAATAGGAAGAAATCTTTTACCTAAACTTTCAGATAGTTTTGTTTTTGAATAAGGAAAGTTTACAGTATATGTTTCAAGATACACTTTTTTACATCTTTTAACAATTTTTTTTCCATAATCTGAAATACCGTCAAAATTCAATCCTAATCCTACAATGTATAACATAGAAAAACTAAAATCTTAGCCTTTATTAAGCTATCTTTGACGTCTTTTTTCAGTAATTATGCTATTTTAAAAATAAAATATTCTTATATTTTTTATTAAATAAAGAGGTATTTGTTATGGCTAAAAAGAAAGCTAAGAAAGCTGCAAAAAAAACTGCTAAGAAAAAGAAAAAGTAATTTTAAACTCATCAATCTATTTTTTATTTTTATTATCTTTCTTATTTAAACTTCTGCTGGTAACAATTGCTATAAATGCAAAACTGAATAATAATACATCATTTTGAAGAACAATACTTATAATGCTTCCAAGCAAACTAAGAAGAGTAATTATTTTAAAATATTTCTTTCCTGATTGAAGTTCTTCTTTTGTAATTTTTGCAAGCAAGTTTCCAAGAGGAATTCCTATGAAAAGTATAATTATTCCTATGATAAAGTTTGTGTGTTGTTCAATTACCATATTTTTTTTAAGGAAATAAGATTAATAAATTGTTCGGAATTTTAGTAATGTTTGTTAAAAACATATTAAACAAAACCAATAAAATTTAAATATTAGCTTTATCTTTTTTGATTATGGAAGAAAATTATGTTGCTTTAAGAAGAAAAGATTTTATTCCTTTTTCAGGTTTACCAAATTATACTGAAAGAATAGAGCAAAACCAGCACAGAATTTCGATTAAGCAAAAAAGAAGAATAACAAGAAATAAGATTCTTCTTGGAGCATATTATTTTCCTGTAAGTGCTTCCATAGTGGCCTTACCTATTATGACAAGTGTTGGTTTAGCTAAACTTCTTAAACACTAAATTTAAAACCCTTTATTCATTTTTTGAAATATGTATCAAAAATTTCTTATAGTAGCAAGCAAGCAGGATTTAGCAGGAATAAATATTACAACCCAATTGACTCAATTTGGATATTTCAAGTTTCATTTAGTTAAAGAAGACATTCTTCATAAGGAAAATCTTGATTTAGATAAAATAAATGAATTTGATTTTATTGTTTTTGCTTCAAAACACAAATCAGAGAAGAAAATGAAAACACTTTCAATTCATGCTCCTGGAAACTGGAGGCAAAATGATTTTGGTGGCGAAAAAAATCAAATTTCTAAAACTTCTTCCCAGTTTATAAAACAGTTTTTTGAAAAACTTCACAAAACCTCTAAAGAGTATAATTTAAAAGATTATAAATTAACTTTAGAAGCAACACATCACGGTCCTTTAATTGACAAACCATGTGCTTTTGTTGAAATAGGTTCTACAGAAAATGAGTGGAAAGATAGAAAAGCAGGGTTTGTTCTTGCAAAAGCTTTGTCAGATACAATAAAAAGTTTTACACCTAATCCTTATAATGAAAATTCAATTGCAATAGGAGGCCCTCATTATTGTCCTAATTTTAATAAAATCCAATTAAAGTCAAATATTGCAATTTCTCATATTATTCCTGGTTATGTGATTCCATTTGAAGAATATATGATTAAGCAAGCAATTGAAAAAACAGATGAAGAAGTTGATTTAGTGATTTTGGATTGGAAAGGACTTGGAAGAGCAGAAGATAGAAATAGGCTTATAAAGATTTTAGATGAACTTCATATGAATTATAAAAAAACAAGTGAAATAAAAAAATAAGAAATAAAAAAATTATCTTTTTTTCCAGGCAACAAATCCTATTGAAACTAAATATGCTATACTTCCTAATCCTGAAATTCCTGGAATAACATCTATTATTGGTGCTAAACTCAGCCATCCTGGGTATTTTAACATTTCAAATATTTTCCAATGTGAGATGATTACCAAAATAAAGATTGCTATCCATCCAATTATTGGTATTAAATATAGGAAAACCCATGCCCAATGGAATTTCTTCCCAAGCTGAAATCTCATCGCTGTACTTGCGAAAGGTATCCATGCAAGCCATGCTTTTTTGTATTTTCTTTTTTTAGCAATTGTCATCCATACCCATGCATGATAAACATAAATTGCTATGAATAAAAGAAACACCAATGCTCCAAGAGTAGCCATAGCTGCTCCAGCAACTCCTCCTGAAATTATTTCAGAATATCCTTTTGGAAGAGCCTGCATTATTTGATTACACACTTCTAAATCACAAACCATTTTTTTACCTCCTTTTACCTCTTTTAATATTAAAGTTAATATAATAAAGAAATTTTCATTTAAAAATCTTTTTTATAAAAACATTTTAAAAGAGTGTTATATTTTTTAAATAATGCCTAGAAAAAAACAAAAAAAGAAGGGTGGCAAAATTTCTGCTTTAGACCCGGGATTTAAGAAAAAAATAGAAAAACTTTTTGAAGAAATTATGGATTCTATTGGATTACTTTATGATACAGCAATAAAGGACAGTAAAACAGGACTTTACAATGCAAAATTTTTTGATACTCTTCTTGAGATGGAAATAGATAAATCTAGAAGAAACAATCTTCCGCTTTCACTTTTCATAATTGATATAGATTATTTCAAAAAGATTAATGATAAATACGGGCATATGAAAGCAGACCAGTTATTGATTAAATTAGCACATCTTTTACAAGATACTTTAAGAAAATCAGATGTTGTTTCTAGGTTTGGTGGAGAAGAATTTTTTATATTGCTTCCAAATACAGATTTAGAAAAAGCAAAAAAATTAACTTCAAGACTTAGGTCAATAATAAAAAAAGAACGAACTTTGAAAAAGTATAAATTAACAGTAAGTGGTGGTTTAACTCAGCTTAAGCCAAAAGATAACAAAAAGAAAATAATGGATAGGGCTGACAAAGCACTTTACAAGGCTAAAAAAACAGGCAGGGATAAATTTGCTGTGGCCAAATAATTATTAATCTCTTTTAACTTCTTCATAATGTGGAAATTGTCCTGAATTTCTTAATGCTATTCTTGCATGATATTCTGCAGGAGATAAATTGATTATTACAGTTTGATCAACATATTTGGTTCTTCTTGGTGCTCCTGCTAAATCATCTTGCAAATCCATTTGCTCTCTAACCCAAAGATCAAATGAAAAACTAAATCTTCTATTTGCTCTTGATATTTCAGACATATTTTTAAAACTAAAAATTATTATTTAAAGATTATTATGGTTAATTTATTATATAATTGATATAAATTCAAACCAAAGGAACAAAACTAAATCCTTTATATTCCTTTATCTTGTTTTGCCCTGATGTTTTTTCCACACTTACAATTGAATTTTTTACAGGAACAACAAGAACCCCTCTAAATTTTAATTGATTTACAAGTTTTTGCGGAATTGTTTGAGCTGCAGCACTTACAAGAATTCTGTTAAAAGGAGCTTTTGATTTAAGTCCTTTTGAACCATTTCCATGAATAACTTTTACATTATCAAGATGTTTTAATTTTTCTTTTGAATTTTCTGCAAGTTCTTTTATAGTTTCAATACCAAATATTTTTGAGTCTTTAGATATATTTGAAAGCAATTCCAAAACATAGCCACTTCCGCTTCCAACTTCGAGTATTTTTTGTTTATCATCAAGTTTAAGTAAAGTCAGCATAAAAGCTATTGTGTATGGTTGTGAAATTGTCTGCCCTTTTCCAATAGGTAAGGCAGTATCTTGATAAGCAGATTTTCTATATTCTTCAGGAACAAATTTCTTTCTATCAACTTTTTCAAATGCTGAAATTATTCTATTAGAAAAGTTGTGTGTTTTCAACTGCCTGATTAATGTTTTTTTATCCATATAATAAAAAAGAAAGAGTTTTATTTAAATTCTTGTAATCTCCAGACAAAAATTTCTTCAAAAAACAACTTCTTTGAATTGATTTTTTCTACTTTAAAACTAATTTTTTTAAAATCTATTTTTTCTGAAAGTGAACTTGTAATCAAATATATTTTTCCTTTATTTTCAAGAAATTTTTTTGCTTGTTTTAAAAATTTAATAATTATTTCATTTCCTTTTTTCCCTGCAGTAGTTTCTATTTTTGAGTTTTCTGGCTCGTTTTTGTCTTCAGGTAAATAAGGAGGATTGAAAATTATGATATCAAATTTTTCTTTAATATTCTTAAATAAATCTGATTGTATGACTTTAAAACCTAGTTCTTTGCAATGTTTAATGGAGTCAGGATTTATGTCACAACCAAGCAGATTTTTATTTTTAACACCAATTCTTTTCAAAGTTTCAAGTTGAATTCCGTTTCCAACACCAATTTCAAGAATTCTTAAGTATGGGTTTTCTGAAAGAAATTTAGGAATTTCTTTTTTTAGAGTTTCAGATAAAAGATATGAATCTTCGCTTGGAGTGTAAATAGGCATTTTAGTTTTTTAGAAACGCCCCGGGCAGGAATCGAACCTGCGCACCCCGAAGGGTCCAGATTAGCAATCTGGTGCAATACCACTATGCGACCGAGGCTTATGAATATGAGATGGTTATTGATATTTTAATGTTTTTGCATTTCCAGGCTGTTTTTAGCATAGTCTATTTTGAAAATCTTATTGGTAATCTGTGCAATACCACTATCTTTAATCTTCAACGAAGTTAAAGAGACAGAAAATTTTATTTTCTGTATGCGACCGAGGCTTATGAATATGAGATGGTTATTGATATTTTAATGTTTTTGCATTTCCAGGCTGTTTTTAGCATAGTCTATTTTGAAAATCTTATTGGTAATCTGTGCAATACCACTATCTTTAATCTTCAACGAAGTTAAAGAGACAGAAAATTTTATTTTCTGTATGCGACTGAGACATAAATATAAGATAAATTTCCAATTTTTAAGACTTTGTATTTTTAAAAGTTATTTTTATAAATGAATTTTATTTAGATAAAACATGTTATGGACAGGCATGATTTTATTATTCCTTGTAGGATATGTATCTTTTCTTACACCAACAGGTCCAATTACATTTCTTATTTTTAGAAACTCAATGCTTGGTAAATATGGCAAGGCAATAATGGTTACTCTTGGTGCAGTAGTAGTCCAGTTTTTTTTCTGTGCAATTTCTTTGATAGTTATAAATAAAATAATATCTGACAGCATACTTTTTATTTCAAGATTATTAAGTGCAATTATCTTTTTTATTTTAGGAATTTACCTTTTTATATCAAAACAAAAGAAATCCGAACAAATAATAAATCTTAGAGATTTGCCTGGAAAAGAAAAACTTAAATCTTTTTTATTTGGACTTTTTGTGACCTTTCTTAATCCTGGAATTATACTTTCATGGCTTGCAGTGAATGTTTTATTTGTTTCTTTTAACTTTATAACACCAAATAATTATTTAGACATACTTTTTTTGTCAATATCTGCAATCATAGGAATCTTTTTAGGAGGTCTTTCAATGATAATTGCTGTAAGAAAAAATAAACATTTGCTTAATGACAAATCAATAAATATAATGGCAAAAATTCTTGGATTTATTATAATGGCTATTTCTTTATATTTATTTTATAGTGCATTTTTTCTTTAAACAAAACACTTTGCAACAATTAGTGGAAAAAGTATTGTAACATCTCCAAATACTTTTATTGATTCTGCTTTTCCTTGTATTTTCCCCCATGATACAGCTTCATCAGGACGGGCATTTGAATCAGCACCATCCCATTCTTCACCAGTATTAATATAAACACCATAATCAGCCCCATTTCTCATCATATTTGAATTACATATGTGGTGCTTCATTATTCCTCCACCAAGCAAAATCAAACCTGTTTTTTTTCTTGTGATTGTGTATTCGTTAAGTTTGTGTATGTCTGAAGCAATATCTATTTTAAAATCAGGGTGTTTATATTGGAAAAAGTGAATCATATCTCCTAAACTTCCGTCGGTAATTGCAGGACAATAAACTTCAACATTATTTTTCCATGCCCAATAATAAATGCTTTTTTCATCATTTATTTTCTCTCCAAGCATTTTAATTAACTCTGAAACAGAAATTATTTTACCTGTTTTTTTCTGTTCATTATATATCTTTTCTAAAACAGGATTAATAAAATCTTCAAATTTACAATATCTTGAATTTGGAATATAAATATTTCCTGCGCGGTTAACACCTTCTTCTTTTAACAATTCTCCTGATGCAGAAAACTTTCCAAGTTTAAAATCTCCAATACATTTAATAATATCTTCTTCAATTCCTCCTGCAGTTGTAACTAAAACATCAACTTTTTTCTTTTCAACCAGATATCTTATGACATCTCTTATTCCAGAAGTTACAAGATTAGAAGTATATCCCAAATAAATAGTTGCCCTTTCTTTTACCATTTTATTAATTATTTCAATGGCTTTTGCAAAATGAGAAGCCTGAAAACCTGTAGAGCTAAAAGAGTCTATTATTTTGTCATAATTTACACCTTTATTAAAATCATAGCCTTTAATTGGAAGACCTTTTGGTTCTTTAGAACTAAAAAGTATATTTTTTCTTGCTATTTCTTCTGTGCTTTTTTTTACCATTTAATTAAACTAGGAACTTAATTTAAAAAATTAACTAAGACTATATTTTAAATAAGTTAATCCTGAAAAAATACCTAAAATACAAGCAATCATAGCAGAGTAAATAGCCCAGCTAAAACCAAAAATAATAATTCCTAATGTTACACTTTGAACAAAAGTTGTAACTTTTCCAATATATTTTACAGAGTAATAATTCTTATTTCTGAAAAGAGCTATTAAAAATCCAGGTGCTCCTATTATTTCTCTTGAAGTTGTAAGAACTAAAAGCAAAAGTACATTATTTAAATCACTTTTTAAATATGCAAAGATAATAAGTGAAACTACTATTATAATTGTAAAAACCCTGTCTACAATATAATCTAATCTTGCACCAAATTGAGTTGTTTGCTTAAGTTTTCTTGCAAAAAAGCCATCTAACCAATCAGTTGCAGCAGCCACGCCAAAAACTATTACTATTGAAACTTTTGAAAAATCATTGAAAAGCATGTAAATAAATATAAACATAAGGATTAACCTGAATAAAGTGATTGTGTTTGGAACATTAAATAAAATCTCTTTTTTAACTTCTTTTTTAGTATTTTTTAATTTTCTTTTAAATTTTGACATTATAAAAATAGCGGGGGCGGGATTTGAACCACGCGACCTCCGGGTCATGGGCCCGGTGAGCACTCCAGACTGCTCCACCCCGCTATATAATTTTTATTAATAAATAACTTATAAATCTAACTATTATAAAATTCAT
>CAZKZO010000004.1:0-33387 GCA_964557325.1 Candidatus Woesearchaeota archaeon
TTCAGCTTCAAACCTTAAACCACTGCTTGCAGATACAAAAGGTCCTGAAACACCATATAATAAAAGTTCTAACTTAGGGCCTGCAGAAACACTTAATCCTAATTCTCCACTAAAACCAGGAACAGAAAAATCAAAAGAATTTGATAAATCAGCATCTGCTTTAAAATCACCTTCTTCATAGATTACATAAGAATTCATATTTGCTTCTTGATCCAAATTTACACTTAAAGGATTTATGTTTGTCGTATTTAAATTAACCCCTACACTTATTTTAGGAACTATGATAACAGGAGGTGCTATAGAAATAGCAACAGGATTTAAATAAGATTCTGCAATATTTACTGTTCGGGTTTGTGCTAAACCAGTTACATTAGAACCTACATTTAATTCTGTTTTTTCTGAAATATTGTTTAAAAAAGAAAAATTCTTTAATTTTCCTTCTTTAGTACGAATATTAATAATAGGTGAGGCATCAAAAGAAATATTTCCATTTGCAATTACTTGATCATGTGTTGTATTAATGTTTCCGTCTGCATCATATAAAATAACATTGTTTAGACTAAATCCGAATTTGTGTTCTGAAGATTGCGATCTTAAAACTCCTTCTAAACCAGTAAAAGAAGAGTTTTGAGGAGAAAGTGTTTCTCCATAAACTAAAAAAGTGTCAGGTAAAATTTGAGGTAAAGTTCCAAAATCAGTTTCAAAACTTTTTTTGTCTGCAGATACAGATTTGATTTCATAAAGAATTCCATAAGGTGTATTATCTGAAATTCCTGCGACAATTACATCACCCTGAGAAAAATCCTGGGGTGAAGAAAAAGTTATATTATTCTCCCAAATATGTGAAATATCACTTAATTGATTTGAATTTAAAACATAAATTTTTTCTTCAATATTCTTTACATCTATCTGATAATGTCTTAACTCTCCCTTACAATTTGATTTTCCATCTGTTATTTTTACAGTATATGTAAAAGAAGTATCACTCTGCACAAGAGGAACTTGCCCTTCTACACGAGCTGATTGAGGTGAATGAGGATAGGTTTCTCGTTTTGATATAGAAAGCCAACCTGGATTTTGAGTTAAAGAAAAAATAATTGGGTCTCCTTCATAATCTTTTGCAATAGTGATATTTGAATAATAATCCTCTTCATTAACACTAAATGTAGAAACACCTCCATTATAACCTAAAAAATAAGGACAGTAATTTCTCTCTGCAGGAGATTCTCTTTCATCAAATCCTAAAGTGTCTGAATCTTTACAAGAACCAAGAAACAATGTAGAAGCCAGCATTCCAGTTGCCAGTCCTTTTTTTAAAATACTAACCAAACTCATAAAATAAGATAGATTTAATATTTATAAAAATATTGTTATTTAAAAACACCCATTACTATAGATATTAAAAATCCTAAAACACCTAAAATTGCTATTCCAATTGCAGAAATCTTTGTAATTGAAATAAATTCATGTTTTGTTGGCTTTTTCAAGGCATGCCACACTCTTTTAGATTTCATACTAAATATCTTTAAATTTTCAAACAAGTCTTTTATCTTAGTCATAATTTAAAAAGAAATAAAGAGTTTTTAAGAGTTTTTATTTTAAAGTTTAAAGAAAACTTAATCGGGGTTTTTTGCAACTTAACTTTTCTCTGCCTTTATCTGTTAACCTATAATATAATACTGTCCATTGAGAATCACCACCTTCACCATCAAAACATATCAACTCTTCTTTTAACCCATAATTAATTGCTTCCCTTAAAAAATCACTTCTCATAGAATTTCCATCTATACCAATAATTTCTACTTTTCCTTCTAAAAAAGATTTTCTAAAAGCTTCTTCAAATTCCTGAAAAGTATAATTTTCTGACATTTGATATTTTATTTTTTCATTTTACTCAAAAAATTCTATTCCAAGTTCTTCTTCAATTTCTTTATGTTTAATTGATTCAATACTTTCTCCATGTCCGAGAATTTGTGAGCTTTTTACACCAGTTACAATCAATAAAACGCGAATAGATTTATCCATATCAGGAGAAATTTGAGAACCCCAAATTAGTTTTGCATCAGGACTTAATTTATTTCCAATATTTTCTATAATTAATTTACATTCATCCAAACTCATATCAGAGCCACCTATAATATTTACCAAGGCACCATTAGCATTTCCTATATCTACATCTAATAAAGGATTTTCAATTGCTTTTTCCACAGATTCCACAGCCCTATTAGTGCTATCTGATTCACCCATTCCAATCAATGAAACACCTCCATTTGCCATTACAGCTTTTACATCTGCAAAATCTAAATTAACTAATCCAGAAGTTGTTACTAACTCAGTAATTCCTTTAACAGCATTAGTCAAAATTTCATCTGCAATCTTAAATGCAGTATGTAAAGGAAGTTCAGGAGCTAATTCAAGAAGCTTGTCATTAGGAATTACAATCAAAGTGTCTACAACAGCTTCCATTCTCTCTAAACCATCCATTGCATTTTCAATTCTTTTTCTTCCTTCTATTGTAAAAGGCAAGGTAATAATTCCAATAACTAAAGAACCTTGTTTTTTTGCAAGTTTAGCTACTACAGGAGCAGCTCCTGTTCCTGTTCCACCTCCCATTCCACAGGTAATAAAAATCATATCACTTCCAGATATCTTCTTTTTTATTTCAGAATTTGACTCTTTTGCAGCTTCCTCACCTACTTTAGGATTGCTTCCTGCACCCAGGCCTTGTGTTAATTCCTTTCCAATTAAAACTTTTTGGTCTGCATTACTATAGAGTAAATCTTGAGCATCAGTATTAATTGCAATTAATTCTCCTCCTTTAATTCCTATTTCCTGCATTCGGCTAAGAGAATTACCACCCCCTCCTCCAACACCAATTACTTTAATTTTAGCTGTCTGCTTTTTTAAAATCTCTTCAAGCTCTTTATCTATTTCCTTTACTTGTGAAGAAATGTCTTCATTATAAACCTCTTCCATATTAAATAGAAATTGTTTGGATTTATAAGGATTATTGTGATTTTTTGTCAGATTTTTGTTTTTCAGATTTTATCTCTATATCATAATCAAGCATTTCTTTAAATTTATCTTTAAACATTTCAAGCAAAGGTTTTGTTTGTTCATCTGCCTCAAAGATTATTTTTTTATCTTTTATCTGGAATTTAAGGTTTTTTCTCAAAAAGAAATCTGTCAAAGCATTTATCTTTTCATTTATATCTGTAACTTTTCTGTTTACTTTTATTTTATATTCAACATCTTTTCCTGCTAAAGGATTATTAAAATCTACAATAACTCTTCCTCCTGAAGCTGTTAAAACTTTTCCAATTCTACCGTCAAAATTAAACATAACTCCTGGAACAGGATTGATTTGATGTTGCCTAAATACATTCATAGGCATTTTTTGCACCAGATTCTGCTGTCTTTTTCCAAAAGCATTTTCTGCATCAAGACTTATTTGATAAGTATCTGGTTTTTCAGGCTTACCAATTAAAAAATCATCTACTGATTTAAGAAACATGTTTTGTCCAATACAAAAAATAAATGGCTTATCACTTGCTTTTTCAAGATTGGATTTCTTTATGTCTTCTTTTATATTTGTATCAAAAATATTTCTATCTTTTGTTTTTCCAGTGAATTTTATTTCAATAAAGTCATTTTTCTTTAAACCCATAGTATTTTTTTGAGAAAAACGTTTATAAATCTATTTTTTTTTATTATTTCATGGTTTTAAAAATTATCAATGCAACTGAAGCAAGAACAGGCACTAATATTTTTTTAGATGGAGAAGCATATATTATCAAAAAGATGGACATCAGCAAGACAGGAAAACACGGACATTCAAAATGTAGAATTGAAGCAATAGGAATAATCAATAATTCAAAAAAAGTTTTTGTTGTACCAGGACATGAAAAACTTGAAGTACCTTTAGTTGAAAAGAAAAAAGCACAGGTTTTATCTGTAGCAGAGAAAGTAAGTGTAATGGATTTAGAAAGCTTTGAGACTCTTGAAATTAATTGTCCTGATGAAATAAAACAAAATCTTCAACCAAATGATAATGTAGAATATTGGAATGTTGAAGGTGAGAAAATAATAAAAAGAAAACTTTAAAACTAAACAAAAAAGATTTTTATAATGGCTAAAATACAAGAAGCTTCAAACAGGCTTTTCAAAAATGTTTATGTATGTAAGAATTGTCAGAGCAAGATTAGGTCCGACCCTTTAAAAATATTAAAAGGAAAAGTTAAATGCAGAAAATGCAAAAAAAGGTCTTTTAGACCATTAAAGAAAAAATAACTTTATGGAAAAAAATAGAGGAAAATGAATTTTTTGATTTATGATATAGTATTATTAGTAATATTCTTAGTTGTATTCTCAATCTTTTTATACACAAGAAGAGAAAATCTGAAAAAAGAAGGGTTGCTTTTTTTATACAGAACCAAATGGGGGATGAAGCTTATTGATGCCATAGGAAGAAAAAATAAAAAAACCCTTAGATTTTTGAGTTATGTTTCTATTATTTCAGGATATGTCTTGATGGTAGGAATTTTATGGATGGTTTACAGGATTGTAAAAATTTATGTTTTTGAACCCTCTATTGTACAAGCAATTAAAGTGCCACCTATACTTCCTTTATTTCCTTATGTAGACAAAGTAGTTCCAAATTTAGGACTACCAAGTTTTTATTTTGCTTATTTTATAATTATTCTTGGTGTGATTGCAATAAGTCATGAAATGGCACACGGGATTTTTATGAGGCGATATGGTATTAGAATAAAATCAACAGGATTTGCATTTTTCCCCTGGTTTTTACCTATTTTTCCTGCAGCATTTGTAGAGCAAGATGAACAAAGCATGAACAAAGCAGGTAATTTTGAGCAAATGGCTGTTTTATCAGCAGGAACTTTTGCAAATGTAATTGTTGCAATTTTGTTTTTTATTGTGTTATGGGTATTTTTTATTTCAGCATTTACAGCAGGAGGTATAAGTTTTGATGCTTATGCTACTTCACAAATTGCATTAACAGATATTACAAGTGTTAATGGGGTTTCAATCAATACTTCCTCATATCAAGATTTAATTAAAAACATGGATGATGGTTTAAATGAAATTAAAGCAAAAGAAAATTATCTAGCAAATAAACAAATGATCCAGAATCAAGTAGAGCTTGGTAATGGAGAACTAATTTTATATTATAATGCTCCTGCAATTAAAAATAATTTAAGCAGTATTATTTTAAAGATTAATGGGCAAGAAATTCAAAGCATAGAAGATTTAGATGAGATTCTTTTTGAATTTTCTCCTGATGAAGAAATAAATATTACCACTCTTTCTGAAGATGAAGAAAAAACACAAAAAATTACTTTAGCTGAACATCCTAAAAAACCTGAAAAAGCATGGCTTGGCATTGGATTTTTTGAATCGCGTGAAGGAATTATGGGGAGAATTATCCAGACAGTTTCATTTAAAGAAAACAACATTTATTATAAACCTAAATTTGATGGATTAAGTGTATTTACTTATAATCTTCTTTGGTGGATGGTTATAATCAGTATTAGTGTTGCATTAATTAATATGCTTCCAATGGGAATTTTTGATGGAGGACGATTTTTCTATTTAACTATATTGAGTTTAACAGGAAATAAAAAAACTGCAGAAAAAGCATTTAGTTTTATGACTTCATTTTTCTTGTTCCTGCTGTTGCTTATAATGATTTTTTGGGTTATTAGTTTTTTCTAATCACAAATCAACCACACCTTCTTTTGTTAAAGCAGCAAACCTTATTCCAACAGGCAGATTAATTAAAGCAGAAATCAAAGCCATGTGTTCTTTACCATTACCAGAAGCAATAGTCAAAGCAACTTCTGTGCCCTTTATCTTGCCTTTAAGATTTTTAGAAATATCATCTCTTAAATCCTTAAGTTTTTTATCTAAATCAACTTTGATAAATTCAAATTCTTTATCTGAAATGAATTTTTTTGCAAACTCGTCTCCAATAACTATTATTTTTTCCCATTCACCATGTTTCATTAATCCTGCTACCTGCGCCCAAGTACCTTTTCCAGTTGAAAGTAATGCAACTAATTCCATGTATTTAAAAAAGTTCAATTGTTTTTAAGGATTATTGTTATCTATACTTGTCTTTATGAAGAAAAATATATTTTTAGGGAAAATAAAGAAAAATTAATGGAAACTATAAAACAAAACTTTATAAAGCAAAACTTCCCTGTGTTTTTACCGTAAACTACATCATTAAAAGATATTTTCTAGGCTTTTAATGTATAATGTAGGAGGTAAAATGAAGATTGAGAAAGAATTAAGAAAAGCATTGCAAGAATTAAGGAAAACTAAAAAAAGAAATTTTGAGCAAACTGTAGACTTTGTTATAAATTTGCAGAAATTTGATGTTAAAAAAAACCAATTTAGTCTTTTGGTAAATGTGCCTCATAAAATTAAAGAAAAAAATATTTGTGCATTTCTTGAAGTAAAAAATTCTAAAGTTGACACTATTACACCTGGGGAATTTAAAAAATATAATGATAAAAAAGAATTGAAAAATCTTGTAAAAAAATATGATTTCTTTATTGCTCAAGCAAGTGTAATGCCAAAAGTAGCTACAACTTTTGGAAGAGTTTTAGGACCAGCAGGAAAAATGCCTTCACCTCAATTAGGAATAATAGCAAATGTTGATGATAAAACAATAGAAAATCTAAAGCAAAAGATTGACAAAAGTGTTAAAACAAAAATAAAAGAAGCCTCAATAAAAGTAGCAATTGGCAAAGAAAAAATGAAAGATGAAGATATAATTGAAAATATTATAGCTGTTTACAATGAAGTATTGAAATCACTTCCAATGAACAAAGAGAATATTAAGAATATTAAAATTAAATTTACAATGAGCAAGCCTTATAAATTAGAAACAAAATGACACCTAAAGAAAAAAACGCGCCAAAAGCGCATGTATCAGAAGCAAAAAAGAAAAGAGTAAAAGAACTCAAACAACTTATACAAGATAATAAAACAATTCTCGTAGCTTCAATTAAAAACATTCCAAATTCCCAATTCCAAGAAATTGTGAAAAAATTAAGAGGAAAAGTTGAGGTTAAAGTCCCAAAAAAAAGTCTTATTTTTAGAGCAATTGACTCTGCTGACGGAGAAGAATTAAAAAAAGTCAAGCAAAACATTACTGAAAGCATGGCTATTTTATTTTCTAAATTAGATGCATTTGAATTAGCAGGAGAACTTATTAAAAGTAAAAGGGCTGCAAAAGCAAAGCCAGGACAAATAGCTCCAGAAGATATTGAAATACCTGAAGGACCTACAGAATTAGTTCCAGGACCTGCAATTTCAGAATTAGGTGCATTAGGAATCCAGATTCAGATTGAAAAAGGAAAAATCCATATTAAAGAATCAAAAATTATTGCAAAAAAAGGTGAAGAAATAAAGAAAAATGCAGCAGAATTAATGGGTAAATTAGGAATAAAACCATTTAAAATTGGATTTACACCTTTATGTGCATTTGATACTGAAAAAAATATTTTATATAAAAATATAAAAATAGATGAAGAAGCAACTATTGAAGAACTTAAGACAAGCTTTGTAAAATCACTTGCATTTGCAGTTGAAATAGGATATATTAATGAAGACACAATCACTCTTATGATTTCAAAAGCATGTGCTCATGAAAAAACTATTGAAAATTTGCTTGAGAAAGAAAGTAGGGAGAAAAAGAAGGAAGAATCTAAAGAAGAAGAAAGTGGAGATAAAGAAGAAAAACCAGAAGAGAAAGTTGAAGAGCCTGTGAAGCAAAATAAAGAAGAATCTAAAGAAGAAGAAGAAGAAGAAGAAAATACTAAACAAGAAAATAAAACTCAGGAGGAAAAAAAATAAATGGAATACATATATGGTGCACTTTTACTGCACAAACTTGGAAAAGACGTTAATGAAGAAAACGTCAAAAAAGTTATTGCAGCTACAGGTGTAGAAGTAGATGAAACAAAAGTTAAGTCTCTTATTGCAAGCCTTAAAGATGTAGATATAGACAAAGAGCTTGAAAATGCAAGCTTAGCTAGTGCAGCACCATCTCCAACAGCTTCAGAAGGAAAAGAAAAAGAAGAAAAAGAAGAAAAACCTAAAGAAGAAAAGAAAGAAGCTGCAGCAGAAGGACTTGGCGCGCTCTTTGGATAATTTTATTTTAATTTTTATTAATCTAAAGAGCTTTTCATAGTTAGTAATATTTCTAGAAAATTAAAGCCTGCAGAGGGAGTTGAACCCCCGACCTATTGATTACGAATCAATTGCTCTACCAACTGAGCTATACAGGCGTAAAACATATTTAAAATAAATTTGAGAAATATATAAATTTTTATTATTTAAAAAATCAGCCAGACATAAAAAATAGAATTGTCCGGGACTTTAAAACAAGTATATTTTAAAGTAATCAAACCTTTTTCCAGGTTCAAAAACGCCAGCACCAGGAATCGAACCTGGATGTCCGTAAGGACCCTGGGCTCAAACCAGGTGGAATACCATTCTCCGCATGCTGGCACAATTTAAGAATTGATTAAGAAGTTTTAAAGGTTACTATGTAGGATTATACTGGATTAGATGTGTATTAAATCATCAAGCCAAGATACATTAAAATCAATGAAACAATAACAGTCACTAACAAATATTTATATCTCTTTAATAACAATGGAATTAAGTTTAGGATTATTACTGTAATTCCAATAAAAGTTTGAGTAATTTGTGTTGCCATTTAAACCACCCTTCTCACTGCTTCAATTAAAAGCCCTATAGATGCTATAACCAGTCCCCATGATCCATTATCAAAAATATATAATAAACCTGCTAATATCAATAAAACTCCTGTAATGAAATGTAGAGGATCTATTGCTCTTTTTTTCATTATCTAATAAAGAGCATTTGATTTAAATAATTATTCTTTAAAAAATCCTCTTCCACCATGGCTTTTGAGTTGTAGTTCTGATAGGCTGATTATTTTCATCAAGTATCTCATATTTTATTCTTGGTTTTTCTTTTAAAACAGGTGCTGATTCTGCAAGCTCTTTATTTGCTTTTTTAATTGCATCTTCAACCGCAAGTTTAGAATAACCTTGCTTAACCAATGCCCATCTCAAAGATTCAGCAGTATATCCTTTTTTCAGATTTTTTTTAATATAATTAATAAGTTTTCTTTTATAATCTGTTTTTCTCATAAAAAATCCATGCTTATGGAGTTTAAAAAATTAGTTGTAATTAGTTTATATTGACTGGTTTTTCCTCATTAAAATACTTTACAGCTTCATTTAATCTTGACTTTGAATTTGAATAAATTGTAATGATTGTTTCTCTTTTTTTTACTTTCTGATTTTTCATAACCCATAATTTTAATCCTGCAGACTTCTCTAAAGGACAACCAGTAATTATTGCTAAAGAACTTATTTTTTTATTTTCTATGCTTTTTATTTTTCCTGTTTTTTTTGCAGTAATGTTTTTTTCAAATTTGGCTTTTTTCATCTTGTCCAAATTCCCCTCTTGAGCTTTTATAATCTCTTTGAATTTTTCAAAAGCTTTTCCTGTAAGAAGTAATTCTCTTGCATAAGATATTCCTTTTCCTTTTTCTGTCTTGCCTGTCATCTCTAAAAGTTCTCCTGCCAAAAAAACAGATTTCTCTTCTAAATCTAAAGGTCCTTGCTTTTTAGGATCTAAAATATCTATAACATCAACAAGTTCTGGAACAGGACCAACCCCTCTTCCAATAGGCTGGCTTCCGTCAGTTAAAACACATTTAAGCTTCCTATTAAAATATTTCCCTAAAGATTCAAATCTTTTCTTTAGTTTTAAAGCTTTTTTCTTATCAACTTTTGCCCCTTTTCCATAAGGGATATCAATTAAAATGTATTTGCTGCCAACAGCAAGTTTTTTTGAAATAATCGAGGCAACTAATTGAGATTCAGGATCTATCTTAAGCATTTTTTCAATCTTAATTATTTTAGAGTCAGCAGGAACCATTCCTAATGCACCACCCCATACCATACATGCTCCTGTTTTTTGTATTATTTTTTTAAGTTCTTTTACTGTGAATTCAACTCTTGCAATTGCTTCAATAACATCTGCTGTTCCTGCAGCACTTGTAATAGCTCTTGAAGAGGTCTTGGGCATTGTTAGTCCTGCAGCTGCACAAATAGAAACAACAACAGGAGTAGTTCTATTTCCAGGAACACCTCCTATAGAATGCTTATCAACAACATATTTATTTCTTAACCTAATTTGATTTCCTGACTTTTCAATAGCTTTTATCAAAGCAATTGTTTCTCTTTTATTCATTCCATTTTTATACATTGCAGAAATAAATAAAGCAATTTCAGATTCTGACAAAGCGTTTTCAACTACATCTTTAATTATTTCATTAATTTCTTTTGCAGAAAGTTTTTTGTTGTTAAGTTTTTTCTTTATATAAGCCATACTTTTAGGCGGAGTAGCAAGATTTACATCTACTTTTTGGCCTTTTCTTAGTTTAAGTTGTTCTCTTAATTCTTTAGACACACCAATTTCATTTTCACGAATAATTCCTTTAATAGTATCTAATATTGTTGATAATTCTCTTGTTCTTTTCCCAATAGTTCTTAAAGAAATTCTGTCCTTAGTATGTAATCCTATTCTATCAGCTGTTTTTTGATTTAACATAGCTGAAGGAACTCCTGCACTCCAATCCAAAAATCTAACTTTTAATTGCATTTTTACCTCTTTTAATTAAGAATAAACAAATCAGTTTTTATATTTATCGAGATTTGCTTTCTGTAATAAATACATCTGGAGAATTTTTCTTTTTGTATGTTTCTAAAATTATAATTAAATAAGCTAAAATTAAAGGTCCTAAAATAATTCCTAAAATTCCAAATAAGAATAATCCACCTATCATTCCTACAACAACTACAGCTGTATGCAGGTTTGTTCTCTTAGAAACTATCATTGGCCTAATAAAATTATCTAATGATGATGATAGGATTCCAAAAATCAATACTCCTATTGCAGAAAAAGTATTTTCTGCTATAATCAGATAAATTGCAACAGGAAGCCATATCATTGTAGTTCCAATAACAGGAAAAACTCCTGCTAAAATAGATAACAATGTCAAAATTAAAGCATTTGATACTCCAAATGCAAAAAAGCCAATACCTACAACAATACCCTGAATAATACCTACAATTACCTGCCCGTAAATCACAGAAGCAGCAATCCCTCTTGAGGAATCAAAAAGCTTTTTCTCTACATCTTTTGAAAAAGGAGATAAGCTATAAAGATATTCAATAACTTCTTTTTTGTCTCTTAAAACAAAATAAAATGTGAAAAATACAACAGTTAACTGTAAAAATAATGTAGGAAAATTCAATAGCATATCTGCAAAGAAATTAACCAGGAAATTAGCTGAACGTGAGGTAAAAGAGCTTATAATTGAACCTATTTCATTTGAAAATTGTTCTGTAACAAACAAACCCGGAAAAACCTTTTTCAAGGGTGTAACAAAATCTATCTGTTGTGATGCTTGGAACATCTTAAAAGATTGCTCAATAAGAACAGGTGTTAAAAACCAAATAGGAAGAATTATTATTATTAAAAGAAAAGCCATGATTATTGAAACAGATAGATTTTTTGATTTTATCTTTTTCAAAAGCCAGTCATAAACAGGACTAAAAATAAATGCAAGTATTAATGCAAGAACTATTGACATTAAAATAGGTTTAAGAAGAAAAAAAGAAAGTATTGCCAAAGCTATTAAAATCAAAGCACTAATAACTTTTCCAAAATATTCTTCACTTATTTTAACCATTTATCAAAGAATAGTGGTTAAAATTTATAAAGGTTTGTAAATAATATAATATATGAATTTTATAGCAAAGATATTTAGAGGAGAAAAGGACGAATGGGTTCATCTACAATTTCAAAAATTCAGTAAAGGAGAATTCAGAGATAAAGCAGTAATTAATGCAAAAAAATCAAAAGAAAGATACACTATTTCGACAGGACCTGAATTTGCAAATGAACTTGTAAGAGAAGTTGCAAAAAAACTAGGTGATGAAAAAACAATAGTAAAAGGCGCAGTTATTTCTACACTTGATTTAAAAGAAGAATTAACCCCAAAAGATGTCAAACAATTTCAAGGTGTTAAAAGACATTTGATTGAAAAAGAAATGTCTGGAAAAGAAATTTTAAATTTATTAAAAAAATTCCCAAAAGTATTTTTTGCCCTAAGTTTTTCAGCAAAACATTCTGAATTAAAGATAAAACCAAAAGCTCCAAAATCAGGAAAACCAAGCACAAAAGCAGAGCAAAAACCAAAAGCAAACTTCTGTAAATTAAAAACAAATGATAAAGAAATAGTAAAGAGTTTTATTTTAGAAGTTAATGATTTTAACAAAGCAGAAATCACGCACCATTACTTTATTGATGAAATAATTATTCCTGATGAATTCAAAGGTGAAACAGATTATAAATTAGTAAGAGAAAAAGCTTTGAGAAAAGGTAGAATAATAAGAGAGGCTTTTATTGACGGTGAAACAATCAAAAAAGAAAAAGAGTTTGTTGCTTAAGATTTTCTTCAAAAACCTTTAAAAACCCTTATTTTCTTTCTAAATTACATTAATTCCAGGGTAGATAATAAAATGTTATCCGCTATAATAAAACGAAATGCCTACAAGGAAATCACCAAGAAAAGGAAGTTTGCAATTTTGGCCAAGAAAAAGAGCCAGTAAGTTTTTGCCTAGAGTTAACTGGAGTGCAATAAAAACTGATTCTGATACAAAAATTAAAGGATTTATAGGATATAAAACAGGAATGTTTTCTGCATATGTGAAAGACGATACAGAGCATTCTATGACAAAAAATAAAAAAATAGCAGTTCCTGTTACAATTATCGAGTGTCCTCCAATGAAAATTTTCTCTGTCAGATTTTATAAAGATAATAAAGTTTATTCAGAGATTATTTCTGAAAATATTGATAAGGAACTTAAAAAAATAATAAGGCTTCCAAAAGGTAACTCAAAAAAATTAGACAGCATTAAAAGTGAAGATTATAGTGATATTAGTATTATTGTGCATTCTATTCCAAAAAAAACAGGGATTAAGAAAAAACCAGATTTAACAGAAATTGGATTAAACGGAAGCAAAGAGGAGAAATTAAATTTTGTAAAAGAAAATCTTGGAAAAGAAATATCTGTATCAAGTGTATTTAAGAAAAACCATCTTGTTGATGTTAGAGGCCTGACAAAAGCCCATGGATTTTCAGGACCTGTAAAAAGATTTGGAATTAAGTTGAAAGATAGTAAATCTGAAAAAGGAAGAAGACGTCCGGGTTCTTTAGGGCCGTGGCATCCTGCAAGGGTTACTTTTAGAGTTCCACAGGCAGGACAATTAGGAATGTTTACAAGAATAGTTTATAACAATAAAATAATAGATGTAAAAAAACATGATGAAAACCCTGTAAAAAACATAAAAAATTATGGAGATATAAAGACAGAATATCTTGTTGTGAGAGGTTCAATTCAAGGGCCTGCAAAAAGACAACTTCTTTTAACCTCACCTTTAAAACCAACTAAAAAACAAAAGAAAAAAAATTTTGAGTTAATTGAATTAAGATGAATTTAGAATTAAAAATAGGAGAGGAATTAATCTTGAAAAAAAGAAATATGCTAATAAAAGGATTAACTTATGCAGGAAAAGGTGAACAAGGAGTTGATTTATTTAAAAAAGAGGATGGGATTTATTTTTTAAGTTTAGAAAAAGGAGAATTCGTATTTAGAAATTATAGAGGGAAAAAATGAAAACTCAAATATTTACTTCATCAGGAAAGAAAGGGAAAGAAATAGAATTACCAAGATTTTTTTCTGCTCCTGTAAGAAAGGATATTCTCTCTAAAGTTTTAGAGGCTAAAAAAACAATCCAACCATACGGGCCTTCACCCATGGCAGGAAAACAACATGCTGCAAGCGGAAAAATTGTTCATAGAAGGCATGTTTGGAGAAGTGGTTATGGGAGAGGAATGTCAAGAGTTCCTAGAAAAATAACTGTGACAAGAGGGTCTCAATTTAACTGGGAAGCTGCAGAAATTCCTTTTGCAAGAGGTGGAAGAAGAGCCCATCCTCCAAAACCCACATCACACATTAATATTAAAAAAATAAATAAAAAAGAACTAAATCTTGCTTTTATATCTGCTTTAAGTGCAACTGCTAATGAAAAAGAAATAGCGAATAAGTATCAAACAATAGACGAAAATGATTTGAAAAACATACCTTTTATTATTGAATCAAAAATAACTGAATTAAAAACAAAAGATTTTGTTAAAACATTAAATAAAATATTGGGTGAAAAATTATCAAAAGTGGCATTTAGAAACAGAAATATAAGAAAAGGCAAGGGAAAATTAAGAGGTAGAAAATATAAAATAAACGCAGGTGCTTTACTTGTTATAGGAAAAAATGAAAAAGCTAAATTTAATATTATTGAAATAAAAAATGCAGAGAATTTAAGTATAAATGACCTTGCACGAGGCGGACCAGGAAGAATTGTTATTTATACAGAAAAGGCCATAGAAAATCTAAAGGAGAAATTCAAATGAAACCATGGGTAACTGAAAAAGTTGTAATGATGATTGAATCTCAAAACATAATTGGATTTATATTTAATAAAGAAATGAAAAAAAATGAGATAAAAAAAGAAGTTGAAAATATATTCAATGTTAAAGTAGACAGTGTAAGAACTCATATAAGAAATAATAAAAAATATGCTTATATTAAATTAAATAAAAAAAATCCTGCAATTGATGTTGCAACTAAACTTGGAATAATTTAAAATGGTAAAATTAACAGGTATTGCTAATAAAATCGATTTAAGACAATTAGAAAAAATAGTTAGTGAAAAATTTAAACCTAAAAAAGAAGTTATTGAGCAAGGACGTTTAAAGACATTAAGACTAACATCAATTCCTGAAGAGTTTTCATCAGCTCTTATAGGTATTACAGGATATTTAGATGTATTTAGAACAGGTTATGGGCGAAGAAAAATAGGTGTTGGAATGGGAAATCATGGTGCTGTAATATTTTCAAATAAAGAAGATCATAAATTATATCAATATTTTAATCAATTACTGATGGAGGCAAAATTATAATGGGAAAAAGAATAATTTCACAGGCAAGAGGAAAAGGAAGCCACACTTACAAAGTTAGAAAAAAAGCTTTCAGACACAAAATCAAATATCCTACAAAACTTTCTGGGAAAGGAAAAATAATAAAACTGATTAATTCAGGAGGACACACTGCTCCTCTAGCAAAAATAAAATATTCAGAAGGGATCTTTTTTGTTCCTGCATTCAAAGGTGCTTTTGAAGAACAGGAAATTGAATTTGAAGGAAATAAAGATTCACCAGGAAATATATTAAATCTTGGAGATATTCCCTTAAAAACACAAATATACAATATAGAATCAAAGCCAAAAGAGGGAGGAACTTTTATAAGAAGTGCAGGAGGTTCAGGAACAATAACAAAAATTAAAGGAAAAGATGTTTTTGTTTTAATGCCTTCTAAAAAAGAGAAAAAATTCCATAAAAATTGCAGAGCTATAGTAGGAATGGTTGCAGGAAGTGGAAGAACCGACAAACCTATTGTTAAAGCAGGAAAAATGCATCATATTAAAAAAACTAAAGGAAAACTATGGCCAAGAACATCTGCTGTAAAGATGAACGCTATTGACCATCCTTTTGGCTCTGGAAGAGCTAAAAACCCAAAAAGCAAGATTGCAAAAAGAAATGCTCCTCCTGGAAGAAAAGTGGGTTTATTAAGACCTAAAAAAACAGGAAAGAAAAAGTAAAAATGGAAATAAGAAAAAAGGAATTTAAATATAGGGGAAAAACAATTGAAGAGTTGAAAACCTTAGAAGTAAGAGAATTTGCAAAATATCTTCGTTCAAGAGAAAGAAGACTTATAATGAGACAATTTCAAAAAATAGAAGATTTTGTTAGAAAAGCAAAAGACAAAATAAAAAATAAAAAATCTGTAAAAACTCATCAAAGAAATATAGTAATTGTTCCTGAAATGGTTGGGATGAAAATATTTGTTTATAATGGAAAAACTTTTGTTCCTGTAGATATCTCAGGAGAAATGTTAGGACATAAACTTGGAGAATTTTCTCCAACAAGAACAAGAGTAAAACACAGCAAAGCAGGAGTAGGAGCTACAAAAGGAACTAAATTCAAATCAAAGAAATAATGACAGAAACAAAAAAACAAGATAACAAAACAGAAAAATTTCAAAAAGAAAATAATAAAAAAAAGTTAGCTGAAACTCAAGAAAAAATTAAAAGTGAAGAAAGAAAAAAAGATAAGAAAGTAAAGAAAAAACCAGAAGTTAAAAAAGCTAAAGGAAAAAAACAAGCAATAGTAGTTGCGAAAAACATGCCTATTTCGACAAAGCAATCTGTTGCTATATGCAAATTCATAAAAAATAAACCAATAAATCAAGCAATAGATGAACTTAGAGAAGTTGCTCTTAAAAAAAGAGCAATCCCTATGAAAGGAGAAATACCTCATAGAAAAGGTAAAGGAATAAGCTCTGGAAGATATCCTGAAAAAGCTGTTAAGAACTTTTTATCTTTATTAAAAAGTCTGACAGGGAATGCGATTTATCATGAAATAGAAGAGCCGGTGATTGTAGAAACAATAGCAAATATTGGAGAAAGACCTTATGGAAGATTTGGAAGAGTGCGTAAAAAAAGAACACATATTAAAATTACTGCAAAACCAAGCAAGGGATTAAAATCAAAAAATAAATCAAATACAAATTTGAAAATGAAAAAATCTCAGGAGAAAAAGAATAATGGAAGAAAAGAAAATAATTGATTTAAAAAAAGAAGAATATTCTCTTAAAGAATATGTCTTAAATTATCTTGGAAAAGGAAAGGTAAGCAGAATAAAAATAGAATACACTCCTGTAGGAGAGAAAATTATTGTATCGACAAATAAACCTGGATTAGTTATCGGAAGAGGTGGAGAAAAAATTGAAAAACTTACTCAGATACTTAAGAAAAAATTCGCTCTTGAAAACCCTCATATTGAAATAGATGAAATAAAAATTCCAGAATTTGACGCTCAATTAATGGCTGATCAAATTGCATTGGGCTTAGAAAGATTTGGACCTTTAAGATTTAAAGTTATTTCATACAGAACGCTTGAAAGAATTATGAAAGCAGGTGCTCTTGGAGTTGAAATAAGATTAAGTGGAAAATTACCTGGGGCAAGAGCAAGAACATGGAGATTTGCACAGGGTTATTTAAAGAAAACAGGAGATAGTGCAAAAGTTGTGGACAGAGCACAATCAAGAGCTGAAACAAAACCAGGAACAGTAGGTGTTAAAGTAAGCATACTTTCTCCAGATGCTATTTTAACAGACAAAGTAAATCTTAATGAAAATACGATAAACAAAATTAAAGAAAATGAAAAATCCCTTAAAAAACCCAAATTAAAATCTAAAAAATCTTCAAAAACAAAATCAAATGAAATCAAAAAATGAAATCAAAAGATATTAAAAATATGAGTAAAGAAGAAAAAGAGAAGAAGATTCAGGAGCTTAAAATGGAACTCATAAAATCAAGAGTATCAGGTTCATCTTCAGGAAGTTCAAAAGTTAAAGAAATTAAAAAAATGATTGCAAGAATACTCACGCTCAGCAAATAAAACATGGAAATATGTCCAAAATGTGGCTTGCCAAAACAAGCCTGTGTTTGTGAAGAAATCGTCAAAAGTTCACAAAAAATTAAGATAGGCACAGACAAGAAAAGATATGGGAAAATCGTGACCTTAATAAAAGGTCTTGGAAGCGGGATAGATATGAAAAAGACAACAAAAACTTTGAAAAACAAACTTGCCTGCGGAGGGACTTACAAAGGAAACACAATTGAACTCCAAGGAGACCATAGAAAAAGAATAAAAGATATTCTTGTCGAACTCGGATTTGATGAAGAATCTATTGATGATTAAAAAATACAAAAAGGAAAAATGAAAGAAAAGAAACAAAAAAACGTAAGTATACAAAAGCCAGCTAAAGCTGAATGTAATGATAGAGACTGTCCTATTCATGGAAATCTTAAGACAAGAGGAAGAATATTTCAAGGAGTTATAACCAAGAAACTTAACAGAAGAATAAGAATAGATTTTGAAAAGATGGTTTACTTCAAAAAATATGAAAGATACGCTAAAATGAAAAGGAAAATTCATGCAAGACTTCCAAAATGCATGGAAAAAGAAATTAATATAGGAGATATTGTTCAAATACAGGAATGTAGGCCTCTGAGTAAAATAATTCATTTTGTGGTTATCAAGAAAATTAAATCAAAAGATAAAAAGGAAAAATGAAAGCAGTATCTGCAAGAACAACACCAGGATTAAATTTAGGTTCAAAAGTTATCGCAGCTGATAACAGCGGTGCGAAAATAGTAAGAATTGTATCTGTGAAAAAAGGGAAAGGTAGAAAAGGAAGACAAGGTAGGGCAAAAATAGCAGATATGGTTAAAGTAAGTGTGAAAAAAGGTGTTCCTGACATGAAAGGTAAAGTCTTTGACGCAATTGTAGTAAGACAAAAAAAACATTATAAAAGAAAAAATGGTGAAATGATTGCATTTGAAGACAATGCTGTAGCAATCTTAAAAGATGATAAAGGAAATCCAAAAGGAACTCAAATTAAAGGACCTGTAGCAAGAGAAATACTTGAAAGATGGCCTTCAATAGCTAAAATTGCATCAATAATATATTAAAATGAAAAAAGAATTTAGCAAAAAATGGAAAGCAAGTAAAAATCCTTCAAAACAAAGGAAATACTTAGCAAATGCTCCCCTCCATATTAAAAGAAAATTCCTAAGTGCAAATCTTTCAAAAGAATTAAGGAAAAAATATGAAAAAAGAAACATTGTTTTAAGAAAAGGAGATAAAGTGAAAATAATGAGAGGAAAATTCAAAGGTAAACAAGGTAAGATAATGAATATTAAAATAAAGACAGGCAAAATAGAAGTTGAAAACATACAGGCAAAAAAACAAGACGGCTCTAAGGCAAACACGCCTATTAATGCTTCAAATCTTCAGATTATTGAATTAAATCTTGAAGATAGGAAAAGAAGCAAAATATCTGTTAAAGAAAAAACTACAAATAAAAAAGAAAAAGTTAAGGAAACTAAAGAAAAACCTGCTGAAAAATCAAAGAAGCCTGAAAAACATAAATCAAATAAAACTAAATCAAAAGGTAAAAAATAATGCATTTAAAAAGAAGAAAAGTGCCTGAAAATTGGCCAATAAAAAAGAAAGGAACAAAATATATAGCAAGACCTAAAGCAGGATTGAAAAAAGCAGTTCCTATTTTAATTATATTGAGAGACATGCTTGGTTTAGCGCAGAATAGAAAAGAAGTCAAAAGAGCTATTCATAAAAAAAACATTCTTGTTAATGGAAGAAAGGCAAGGGATGAAAAAAATATACTTATGTTATTTGACACTTTAAGCATAGTTCCGATGAAAAAACACTTTAGACTTAATATTGATGAAAGAGGAAAATTCAAACTTGAAGAAATAAATGAAAAAGAATATCAAAATAAAATATCAAAAATATTAAGTAAAAAAACACTAAAAGGAAGAAAAACCCAGCTAAATCTCAGTGACGGGAGAAACTTTGTCTCTAATGTAAAATGTAATGTTAATGATTCTGTATTAGTGAATTTAAAAGACAAAAAAATAGAAAAATGTATTCCTTTAAAAGAAAAATCTGATGTTCTGGTTTTTTCAGGAAAGCATGCAGGAAAACAAGGAAGTGTAAATAAAATTAAAAAAGAATTAAAGATGGCAGAAATTAAATTCAAAGAAGAATCTGTGAATGTATTAATTAAACAATTAATTGTTATAAAATAAAATGGCAGAACAAACAAAAGAATCAAAAAATGAAAATCCTATGAGAACGATTAAGATAGAAAAAATTGTATTAAGCATAGGTGGAACAGGAGATGATTTAGAAAAGGGTGTAAAACTTCTTAAAATACTAACAAATAGAAAACCTGCAAAAATGAAATCAAGAAAAAGAGTTCCTGCATTAGGTGTAAGACCAGGATTAGAAATAGGTGCTGTAGTTACAATAAGAAAAAATGCAGAAGAAATGTTGAAAAAAATGTTGTTAGCAAATGATAACATATTAAGCAAAAAACAAATCAGTGAAAACAATTTTTCATTTGGAATAAAAGAATATATTGAAATACCTGGGGCTGAATTCCAAAGAGATATTGGAATAAAAGGATTAGATGTAACAGTTGTTTTCAAAAGAACAGGAAGAAGAGTTAAATTAAAAAAAATAAAAAAAGGGAAAATACCTAAAAAACAAAAAATCAGTAAAGATGAAATAATTAAATTTATGGAGGATAACTTTAAAGTTAATTTTGTAAAATGAAAATTATAAGTTTCAATCATTTAAATCCAGGAGAATTCAAATAAAATGACAGCAAGTGACTGGAAAAAAATAATCAAACAATTAAAAGAAAAGCCTGAGAAAAAGCAGAAATTTCTCAAGCATAACAAGCCTAAAGAGAGAAAGATAGGGATAGCAAAGCAAAAATGTGAAAAATGCGGAAGATTTGGAGCACATATCAACTCTTATGGCCTGCACTTATGTAGACACTGTTTTAGAGAAATTGCAGAAGAATTGGGCTTTAAAAAATACAGTTAAGATGGAAAAAGAAGAAAAAATAAGAGCATATATGTGTAGAAATTTTAAAGAATATCCAGAATGGGAAATTAGAGAAAACCCTAATTTAATGTTTGGAGATGGAGAGTGTCCTATGGCAGGTTATATTATTAATGGAGATTTTGATTGTCCTGAAAATTGTAAACTTCATAAGGAGGTCAAATAAAATGTCACAAGATGTAGTTGCTGACGCACTAAATATGATAAATAATGCAAAAAAAGCTGGAAAAGATGAATTAATTGTAAAAAGAACTTCAAAACTTCTTACAGAAGCATTAAAAATAATGAAAGCAAAAGGAGCAATTAAAAAATATAAAATAAATAAAGACAAAACAATTGAAATAACCTTGGGAGAAATCTTTGAATGCAAAGCTATAAAACCAAGATTTACAGCAAACAAAGACGATGTTGAAAAATACAGAAGAAGATATCTTCCTGCAAGAAATATAGGAACTCTTATTATTTCTACAGATAAAGGATTGATGACACATGAAGAAGCGCAGGAAGAAAATATTGGAGGGTGCTTAATTGCATATTTTTACTAACATGAAACAACCATTATTCAATGAAATAGAAATTCCGGAAAACGTAGAAGCAAACATAGAAGGAAATGTGTTAAAGATAAAAGGTCCTGAAGGAGAAAATGAAAGAGAATTTAATACAGGTAAATTAGTATTTGAAAAAAAAGGTAACAAAATAAGGATAGGGTATGATAAAGCAACTAAAAAAGAAAAAAAACTTATGAACAGCATTACTTCCCATATAAAAAACATGCTTAAAGGAGTAAGGGAAAAATTTGAATATCAATTAAAAGTAGTTTCAAGCCATTTTCCTATAAGTATAGAAGCTAAAGACAACAAAATAATTATAAAGAATTTTTTAGGTGAAAAAATTCCGAGAAATACAAAAATACCAAAAAATGTTGAGGTAGAAATAAAAAAAGATATTATAAAAGTCAAATCAGTAGACAAAGAAATTGCAGGACAAACTGCTGCAAACTTTGAAACCATAACAAAAATAAGAAAAAAAGACAGAAGGGTTTTTCAGGATGGTATTTACATAATAAATAAAGCAGGAAAAGAAATATAAAATGAGTAAAGAATTTTTAAGAAGAAATTGGAATAGACATTCAAAACTTGGTAGAGGAAGAAAGAAAAAACAAAGATGGAAAAAGCCAAGAGGAAGGGACAATAAAATGAGAGAGAAAAGGAAAGGTTATCCTAAAGTTGTCAGTACAGGATATAAAAATCCTGATAAAAAACAAAACATTGTTTATATTCAAAATTTAAAAGATTTAGAAAAGATAAAACAAAAAAATAAGGTTTTGCTGAAGAAAGTTGGAAAGAAAAAGAAAATAGAAATTGCAAAAAAAGCAAAAGAAAAAGGAATCAAAATTGAAAATTTAAATATAAATAAACTTCTGAAAAAAATGGAAAAAGAAAATAAGAAAGAATCTTCGAAAACAAAATCAAATAAAACTAATTCAGGAGGGAAAAAATGAATTTGGGGAAAAAGAAAGATTTGGCAAGAAGAACACTTGGTGTTGGAAAAGAAAGAATAATGTTCTCAGAATCAAGACTTGAAGATATAAAAGAAGCAATTACAAAACAAGATATAAAACAACTTCACGAAGAAGGAGCTATCATGATAAAAGAAAAAAAAGGAAGGAAAAAAATAATTTCAAGAAAAAGAAGGAGAAATAAAGGTAAAATAAAGCGAAAACCAAAGAAAAGAAAACAAGAATATGTTTCACTTGTAAGAAAATTGAGAAAATATCTTGCAGAAATTGAAAAACAAGGAAAAATTTCAAAGGAAGATAAAAAAGAATTAAGGAAAAAAATAAGAAATAAAATCTTTAAAAACCATGCTCAACTAAAATCACACATACAAGAATTAAAGAAATCTTAAAATAAAATGGACAAATTAAGAAAAACACCAAAGAAAAGAAGAATCCAACATAAAACTGATTACAAAAAAAGGATGAATCTTTTGAAAAGCAATAAGCCAAGATTAATTTTTAGAAAAACTAACAAATATCTTATCTCTCAATATATTGAAAGTGACGAAGCAAAAGATAAAGTAATTTTCACAATAAACTCAAAAAAACTTTTAAAACATGGCTGGCCTGAAGAAATGAAAGGAAGTTTAAAATCAATTCCTGCTTCTTATCTTACAGGTTTTTTGGCAGGAAAAAGGATAATCTCAGAAAAAATTGAAAAGCCCATAATAGATATAGGAATGACAAGAATTATTAAAAAAACAAAAGTGTTTGCATTTATCAAAGGAATTATAGATTCAGGAATAAAGATTGAAAGTGATTCGGAAAAATTTCCTAAAGAAGAAAAGATTAAAGGAAAAAATCTTAAAAAAGATTTTTCTGCTGAATTTGAAAAAATAAAATCAAAAATAGAAAAAACATAAAATGGCTGAAAAAACAGATACAAAAAAAATTGAATCTTCAAAGGAAAGCTATAAAGCTCCTGTAGCAGAAATAGCTGAAAAAATAAGAAAAGAAGGGGAAAAAGTTACAGAAGAAAATCTTCAGGAAAAAATAAAGCAAGAACTTGAGAAAAGTCAGGGAAAAAAAGATTTTGAAGATGTTAAAAAGACAGTAGAAGCTCACGGCACTTTGTCTGAAAAAGAATCAGAGGAAAAAGCAGAAAAATCTGAAGAAGTCTCTAAAGAAATGATTGAAAAATCTGTTGACAAAGAATCTAAAGAGGAAAAAGCAGAAGAAAAAGTTGAAGAACCTGTGAAGCAAAAAAAAGATTACAGAGATATGACAAAGGAAGAAAGGATAAAGGCAAAAGAACAAGAAAAGCTTCTTGGATGGGAACCAAAAACTAAACTTGGTGAAGAAGTTAAAAATAGCAAAATAAAATCTATTGATGAAATTTTAGATAATAATAGGAAAATTCTTGAAGAAGAGATTATAGACACTTTAATTGATGTTAAATCAGACTTGATCTCAGTAGGACAATCAAAAGGTAAATTTGGAGGAGGCAAAAGAAGAGCATGGAGGCAAACCCAGAAAAAAACAAAAGAAGGAAATGTCCCTACATTTTCAACAATGGCAGTTATAGGTGATGAAAAAGGGCATGTGGGAATTGGAGAAGGCAAGGCTTCTGAAACTCTTCCTGCACGTGACAAAGCAATAAGAAAAGCAAAATTAAACCTAATAAAAGTAAAAAGAACTTGTTCTGCATTTGATTGTTTATGTTCAGAACCACATACAATTCCTTTTGAAATTACAGGAAAATCAGGAAGTGTGAAAGTAAAACTTATCCCTGCGCCACAAGGAACAGGATTAGTGGTTGGAAAAGAACTTAAAAAAATACTAGGTTTAGCAGGAATAAAAGACATTTATAGTCAAACATTTGGGAAAAAAAGAACAACATTTAATTTAATTAAAGCTTGTTTTGATGCACTGCAAAAAACAACATCCAGAGAAAAATGAAAGAAAATTTAATTTGTGTTGTAAGAATAAGAGGAAAGGTTGGAATTAGAAAAAGAATAGAGGAAACTCTAAATAGAATAAGGCTTAGAAAAAAATATTCGTGTGTTTTGTTAAAAGCTGATGAAAAAAATAAAAAATTGCTGAAAAAAATTAATGAACATATTGCTTATGGAGAGATAAATCCTGAAACTCTTGAAAAACTTATTGAAAAAAGAGCAAAATCTCTTAATAAAAAGAAGATTGATGCCAAAGAAATTATCAAAGGATTTGATGAAGGAAAAAAACCTGAAGAAATGAATTTAAAGCCGTTTTTTAGACTTCACCCTCCACGAAAAGGTATTGAAAGTAAAAAAATTTACCCCCAAGGAGTGCTTGGAAATCATAAAGATAAAATAAATGAATTAATAGAGAGGATGCTATAATGTCTTTAAAAAAAACAAAAAAAAGGAAAAAGTTCTCGCGAATGAGGGGTAGCAAAACTCATGAAGGTGGGGCTAGGAAAAAAAGAAAAGGTTCAGGACACAGAGGAGGTAAAGGTATGTCTGGAACAGGAAAAAGAGCTGATCATAAAAAAACACTTATCACAAAAAAATATGGGCATAACTATTTTGGAAAAAGAGGAATTACAAGCAGAAAAACTCAAAAAGATAAGGGAAAAAAAATTAATATAGGTAATATTTCTTTAAATATAAAAAGTTATCTTGATAAGGGGAGGGCAAAAAAAACAGGAAAAGGAATTGAGATAAGTTTTAAAGATTATAAAATCCTTGGAAAAGGAGATGTGAATGAAAAACTTATTATTAAAGCAGAAAAAGCTTCAAAATCTGCATTAAAAAAAGTAAACTCTGCAGGTGGAGAAATAATTTTATCTGATAAAACAGAGAAGAAAAAAAGCAGGAAAAAACCTGAAATTAAAAAAGCAGATAAAAAACAAAATCAAATAAAAGAGGAAAAATAAAATGAATTTGCAAGGAATATTTAATTTTATTCCTGAAGTTAAAAAACCAGAGGAAAAAAAACTCGGATTTAACACTAAACTTAAATGGACAATAGTTATATTAGTTACATTTTTTGTTTTGGCAAATATTCCTCTTTTTGGATTGTCTGAAAATGCTCTTTCAAGATTTGAATATTTAGCTATTATTTTGGGAACTGATTTTGGAAGTATTATTTCACTAGGTATTGGACCTATTGTTATGGCTTCTATTATTCTTCAGCTTCTTACTGGTTCTGGGTTGATTAATATAGATACAACAACACCTGAAGGAAAAAGGTTTTTTCAAGGAATGCAAAAGCTTTTAGTATTCTTCTTTATAATTTTTGAAGCAATAGTTTATGTTTTAATGCAGGGCTTACAGGCCTTGCCAGGTTTTGCCTGGTTAGTTATTTTACAGCTGATTCTTGGAGGATTAGCAATATTTTATATGGATGAATTAAGCAATAAATGGGGATTTGGCTCTGGTGTTAGTTTATTTATTGGTGCAGGTGTTAGCTGGAGATTATTTACAAGTGCATTCCAGTTTGTAAACCAGCAAGGAGTAAATTGTCTACTTGACTTTACAAATACAGCATGTTCTGGAAAAGTTTTGGTTTTAATTCAATCTATACTTAATAGATATCCTATTGAATTTTTATCTGCTGCAGCTGCAATTATTGCCACAATTATAATTTTCCTTGCAGTTGTATGGGCACAATCTCTAAAAGTAGAAATTCCTTTATCTTTTGGAAGAATAAGAGGGTATGGAATTAAATGGCCTCTTGCATTTTTCTATACTTCTGTTATTCCTATTATATTAGTTGCTGCTTTAGTAGCTAATATTCAATTATTTGGAGGGCTAGTGGAAAATGCTGCAGCACCTTGTTTAACAAATGGTGTTTGTGAAGGTGGTGCCAAAATAGCTTCTCACTTTACTTTTTTAGGAAGATTTGTTGAAGGACAGCCTATCTCAGGATTAGCTTTCTGGCTTGGTTCTACAAATCTTTTAGAATTAGTTATCAGAGGAGGGCTTTTACCAAGATATATTTTACAAGGCATAAGTCATATTTTATTTTTCATGGTTTTCTCTACAATATTTGCTATATTCTGGGTAAAAACTTCTGGAATGGATTCTAAAGCACAAGCTCATAAAATAGCTTCATCAGGATTACAGGTTTCAGGGTTTAGACAAGATGAAAGAATCTTAGAAAGTATACTTGACAGATATATTATGCCTTTAACAGTTATGGGTGGTTTAGCTATTGGATTATTAGCATCTATTACAGACTTGCTTGGAGCATTGGTTTCTGGAACAGCAATCCTTCTTGTAATTATGATTATGTTCCAATTCTATCAAAACATAGCTCAGCAACATCAAATGGATATGCATCCTGCAATGAGGAAATTTATAAAGACTTAAATAATGAGGTTTGATTTAACTACTATGAGCAAAGAAAACAAAAAATTTTCTAACCCAATAAATTTAAATAACGAGGTAAAAATTTGATGGACAAAGAAGGAAGCTTTAGAGGAATCTTTATTGTAATGGTAATCACCTTGCTGATTGCTTTTTTCTGGAACCAGCTTGGCTTTATTAAACAAACTGTATACTTTATTCTTAATCCTACTGCAGGGGCTTTGCTTGACTGGAATGTTACCTTAGGAATGACAATTATTATTTTTATCATCTCTGCTTTTATGACTATAATTCAAAAATATGCTACAGACCAAGAAACTCTAAAAGAATTAAGAAAAGACCAAAAAGAACTTGCTGAAGAAATGAAAAAATATAAAAAGCATCCTGAAAAAATGATGGAACTTCAAAAAAAGCAATTTGAAGCAATTCCAAAAACAATGAAATTAAGCATGAGGCCTATAATATATACAGGTATCCCTTTGATTTTATTCTTTAGATGGTTTATGGATTATTTCGCAATACTTGGAGACTTTAAATTCTTTGGATTTTTAAGCTGGTTTTGGTTTTACTTATTAGGTTCAATTATTATTAGTAGTATTTTAAGAAAAATTTTTAAGATAGCATAATGGACGAGAAAAAACAACAAGAATTAATCATGAAGCTGAATATTTATGAACAGCAAATGCAACAGCTGCAGCAGCAATTACAGGCAATTGAAGAAGGTATTGTTGAAATGAATTCTCTGAATTTTGGATTAGATGAAATCGAACAAGGTAAAGGAGAAGAAGTCCTCTCTCCTCTTGGAAGAGGTGTTTTTGCAAAAACAAAACTAATTTCAAAGGAGCTTTTAGTTGATGTAGGTGATAAAAATTTTGTTACTAAATCAGTTCCTGAAACAAAAAAAATAATTAAAGACCAAATAAAAAAGCTTAATGAAATGAAAATCGAAATTCAGCAAAAACTAAGCAACATGGAAAAAGAAATCCAAGAACTTCTTGAAAAAGCACAATCTGAAGAACAAAAATCAAAATAATTCAATGATTATTTTACAATTATTTCCTAACTTTTTTTAAAAACTTTTTATAAGTTAATTTTCCTTTTTCAGACACAACTGCTTTAATATATTTTTTAGGAACAAATTCAAATGCAGGATTTTTTATTTTTAAGTTTGCAGATTTTTTTAAAAGAATTTCTTTAAAAGATCTTTGCTCAATCTTTACAGGTTTTTTTGAATATTTCCAAGAGTGTGCAAAAATATAAACAGGAATATTATTATCATAGGCAATTTTAGAAAACATTCCACTTCCAACCTTATTTAAAATGCCTTTATTTAAGAGGGCATCAGCTCCAAGAAAAAACTTTTTGGCTTTTTTAGTACCTTGCTTTTTTGTCATTGCTATCATAGCTGCAGAATCAACAAAAAAAGTAGTTTTAATGCCTACTTTAGAAAGTTCTTTTACAGTTTTTCTTCCCTGATATAAAGGACGGGTTTCAGTTGCATAAACTTCAAATTTTTTTCCTTGCTTTTTAGCATTAACTAAAGCCCTAGTAACAGTTGAAGAATGACAGTGTGTAAAAACCACATCATTTTTTTTAATAATTTTTAAAGCATGTTTATTGATTTTTTCTTGAGAAGTTTTGAAATAATCCTTGATTTCTTTTTCTGCAGAAATATCTTTTTCCAATTTGTCGAGAACATTTATTAGCAAAGGTTCTGTAGGTCTTACAGACAATAACTTCTTTTTGGATTTTTTATTTGGAAACAAAAGGTATGCTTCAATTGCTTTTTTTGCGACATTTTGAGCACCTTGTATTTTGATTTCTTTTATATCTTTGACTATTTTATTAAATTTTTTCCTTTTATCACTTCTTTTCATAAAAACAAAAAGTTAAGAAAGTTTAAAAATTCTCTTTTTTTAATTTAAGTATGCTTGAAAGTATGATTAATCCTGCAAGACTTGAAAAAGGAGAGTGGAAAATGTTTTTTGTAGGCATAGTTTATGCTTCACTTTCTCTGTTGTTAGTTAAATGGTTTTTTGAAAAAGACCCTGTTCTTGTAGAATATTCAGGAATGATAGTGGTAATGTTTTGTGTAATGTTTTCTCTGCCTTTTATGTATTATATTATTAAAAAAGAAGAGGCTGAAGATGAACAAGTTTTTGGAGCTTTAAGTGTATGGAAAATTCATAAAGATGCTATTTATGCTTTTATGTGGCTTTTTTTAGGATTTATAGTTGCGTTTTCATTTTGGTATATTGTTCTTCAAGACCCTTTTTTATTTAATGCACAGGTTGAAACCTTTTGTCGTATCAATAACCCTACAAATATAGATCAATGTGTACAGGAATACAGGTTTAGTCAACAATCTACAGGAACAGGTTCGGCAATAAATGGATTAAGATTTATTTCAATTTTAGAGAACAATATTTATGTTATGATTTTTACTTTAATCCTCTCTCTTATATTTGGAGCAGGAGCTATATTTGTTTTAGCATGGAATGCAAGTGTGATTTCTGCAGCAATAGGAATATTTGCACAATATAAAGTAAGTGAAATTCCTTTAGGCATATTAAGATACATGATTCATGGATTTCCAGAAATAGCTGCTTATTTTATAACAGCTTTAGCAGGAGGGATTTTTGGAGTGGGATTTATAAGAAATGGGTTTAGAAGTAAAAAATTCTTAAGGGTTGTAGAAAATAGTGCCTTGCTTTTATTTATTGCCATACTTATTCTTATAATAGCTGCTTTTATTGAAGTTTATTTGACACCTTTAATATTTTAGTCAGATTTATGAAATCAAGTTCTATAAGATTTAAAAATAAAACTGTATAAGTTAAATAATGATAAATATTTTTATTTTATACTCACTAGTTATTAGTTTTTTAATATCTCTTCTTTCTATGACATTATGGATAAGAAAAACAAGAAAAGTAGGACTTTCATGGAAAGATATGAATAAATTTGATAGGCCAAAAGTAGCAGGTTCAGGAGGAATTATTGTTGTTTTATCTTTTATTCTAGGTGTTTTATATTATATTGCTGTCAGGACTTTTTCAATAGGAAGTGAAAACGGAATTAACATGAAAATTTTTGCATTACTAACAATGATTCTTATCTTATCTATTGTAGGAATTATTGACGATATTTTAGGATGGAGGCATGGAGGGCTATCAAGAAGAAGCAGATTATTTTTAGCTTTTTTTGCCTCAATTCCTTTAGTAGTTATTAATGCAGGTAACTCAACAATTAATTTTCCATTTTTAGGTGTAATTAACCTTGGTTTGATTTATCCTTTAATATTAATTCCCTTAGGAATTGCAGGTGCTACAACTACTTATAATTTTTTAGCAGGATTTAATGGACTAGAAGCAGGACAGGGAATTTTGATTTTAAGTTTTCTTTCATATGTTGCTTATGTTACAGGTTCTGCATGGCTCTCGATAATTGGATTAATAATGGTTGCATCCTTGATTGGATTTTGGCTTTTTAATAAATATCCTGCAAAAGTATTTCCTGGAGATTCTTTAACATGGAGTATTGGAGCATTGATTGCTGGAATGGCAATTTTAGGGAATTTTGAAAAAATTGCAGTATTTATTTTCATACCTTATATTTTAGAAACTATACTTAAATCACGAGGAAAATTAAAAAAAGCTTCATTCGCTAAACCGAATAAAGATAATTCTTTAGAACTTCCTTATGATAAAATTTATGGATTAGAACATCTTGCAGTTTGGATTTTGAAGAAAATAAAGCCAAGCAAAAAAGTTTATGAAAAAGATGTAGTTTATTTAATTCATTTATTCCAAATTATGATTATTTTGCTTGCATGGGTGATATTCTTATAAAAGTTTAAATTTTTAAAGGAAAAATTACTTGAGATTATAAGATGAGTGAGTATATTGAAATAAATACACAGGGAATTAAAAAATCATTTAACAAAACTGTAGATTTTTTTAAAAATAAAAAAGTTCTTAGCATTATTTTTATTCTGCTTATGCTTTCAACATTATTTTTCGGAAGCTGGATTAGGATGCAAAACACAGATTTGCTTAAAGACACTACAACAGGTAAGTATATTCCTTTAGCTTTAGACCCTTTTTACTTTTTAAGACTTGCTGAAACAATTGAAAATCAAGGTAGTTTGCCTGTAGTAGATGATATGAGATATCCTTCAGCAGATGTAAGATTTACTCCAGGTATAACGCATTGGGCTGTGATAGGTGTTCATAAAATAGGAAAAATTTTTGACTCAGATATGAGTTTACAATATGCAGATATTATTTATCCTGTAATATTTTTTATTTTAGGCTTAATTGTATTTTTCTTTTTAATATATTATCTTACAAATTCAAAATCAACTGCATTAATAAGTAGTATTTTTCTTGCTTTTATCCCTTCCTATCTTCACAGAACTTTGGCAGGATTTGCAGACCACGAAGCCATAGGTATGTTTGGATTTTTCCTGGCTTTATTAGGGTATAGCTTTTGCCTTAAATTTTTCCAGGATGAAAAAATAAGAAAAAACCATTATTTGAAAACTGTTTTATTAGGTATAGGTTTAGGAATTTTGACTTCATTTACTCTTGCAAGCTGGAGCGGTATTGTAAACATTCTTATTATGATTATGGCATTTGGTTTTGGTTTATTTTGGATTACTAAAACAAAAAATCCAGGAGAAACTGATAATAAAAATCATTTAAAGAAATTTATTTTGTTTTATTTTATATGGATAATCACAAGCATAATTACAGGAACATTTTACGGGTTTTCAATACAAGCAGGATTGCAGAAAATTTTATTGAGTTCTTCAAGTTTACTCAATGCTTTTGTGTTTATGTTTATATTGGCTGACTTTATGCTGATTAGTTTTAAAGATAAGATTTCTTTTTCAAAGAAAAAGAGTTTTGAAAAATACAGGGTTTTATGGAGCTTTTTATTTGTGATTATATTAGGTGTAATATTTTTATCTATTTACAAAGAAGGATTTATTTCATATGTAAGTGAAATATTTACAAGATTGTTAAATCCTTTTGGAACAAGCAGGACAGGTTCAACTGTTGCTGAAAATGCACAACCTTTTTTAGAAGATTGGCAACAACAAACAGGTAAGATTTTTTTCTGGCTATTTTTAGGTGGATTAATTGCAATTGGAGGATTTATTTCAAAAGCAATAAAACCTAATAAAAACAAAGGTTTATTTGTGTTATTCTGGATTTTGATGATTTTAGGAATTTTATTCAGCAAAACATCTCCTAATTCAATCCTTAATGGAAATAATACTATAAGTAAATTAACTTATTTTGGAGGTTTATTTTTATTCTTTGCAATATTTTTATTTATTTACCTTAAAAATAAAATTGAATTTAAACCAGAACATATTGTTTTATTTTCATGGACATTATTTATGCTTATTTCAGCAAGAGGCGCTATAAGATTTTTCTTTTTACTAACTCCTTTTGCGTGTTTTTCTGCAGGATTTTTCCTTGTAAATATTACAAAATACGCAAAAAAATCAAAAGATGATTTAATTAAAATGATTCTTTTTATAATTGTAATTATAGCAATTTTAGGTTCACTTGTAAGTGTTGCAGGTATTCCCGGAAGTTCTCAATTTCCTGGCTTTATTAAAATTTCAAAAATACAAGCAGAAAATTCAGGATTAAGTGCAGATGTACAATGGCAAAATGCTATGAAATGGGTAAGAGAAAATACTCCTAAAGATTCTATTTTTGTTCATTGGTGGGATTATGGGTATTGGGTGCAATATCTTGGAGAAAGACCAACAGTTACAGATGGAGGGCATGCAGTAGGTTTTTGGGACCATTTAATTGGAAGATATATTCTTACAACACCAAATCCAGAAGCAGCATTAAGTTTTATGAAATCTCATGATGTATCTTATTTATTAATTGATAAAACAGATATTGGAAAATATGGTGCATATAGTAAAATTGGTTCTGGGCCTCAAGAAAGTGAAAAACAAGGAGATAGATTTTCTACATTAATAAACATGTTTCCAGACTCTTCACAAACACAGGAAACAGAAGATTCAACAATCATGGTTTATCAAGGAGCAGGAAATGTAGATGAAGATATTATTTATGATTCAAACGGAGAAGAAATCTTCTTGCCAAAAAACAAAGCAATAATAGGGGGTGTTTTCTTGGAAATTAAAAATGAAAAAATACAACAACCAAAAGCAGTATTTTTCTACAATCAAGAACAAATCATAATTCCAATAAGATATGTTTATTTTGGAGAAGAGTTGATTGATTATGGTGGTGGGCTTGAATCAAGTATTTATATGATGCCAAGATTAATTCCTTCTGGAAATAATATTAATTTAGACCCTTTAGGAGCAATGATTTATCTTTCTCCAAAAGTTTCAGATAGTTTATTTGCACAGCTTTACCTGCTTAATGATGCCTTTGGAAATTATCCTAGTTTAGAATTAGCATATTCAGAACCAGACCCTTTCTTAAAATTAATTTCAGGACAAGGGCTTAATTTGGATAAAGAGATAGTTTATTATAATGGAGTTAGAGGACCTATAAAAATATGGAAGGTTGATTATCCTGGAGATATTATTGCGAAAGAAGAATTTTTAAGAACAAGTGGGGAATTTGCAGAATTTGATGATTTAGTATTTACAAAATAAAAAAGTGTTTTTTAATTGCATAAAGTTTAAAATAAAGTTTTTGTGAGTAAATTTAATTTAAAATGGCATCTAGATTTAAAAGAAAGATTAAGAAAAAACATTCTAAAATTGCAAT
>CAZKZO010000005.1:0-28438 GCA_964557325.1 Candidatus Woesearchaeota archaeon
TGTGCTTGCCCTGCAGGACAGAGTTTGACTGCTTGGGAGGTTGATTGCACTCAAAATTGTTCTTTGACAGAAGATTGTGATTTAGGTCATGGGACTACTGTACATCTTATAGGAAGTGGCTCATTTAATATAAATGCAAATCTTTCAGGTGTAAATGGTATAAATATTATTGGAGATTCATGCGAAGCAAGAGTTTGGCCTTCTGGAAATATTATTTTTGATGGGGGAAGTGTTTTATAATTCAACCATAATTAACCTTATTAAAAGTGTTTAGAAAAGTTTAAATAACTATGCTAACTTATATAGTTACTATGGAAACATCAATACAAGTGAGTAAGGAACTGCTTGAAAAACTTAAACTAATGAAACTTCATGAAAAAGAAAGTTATGAAAATTTGATTTGGGATTTAATAGAAGATAGAATGGAATTTTCAAAAAAAACAAAGAAAAATATAAAAGAATATGAACAAGCTGTTAAGAAAGGAAAAACTAAATTTACAAAGTTAGAAGATGTCAAAGAGGAGTTAAAGGTAAATGTATGAGATATTTTTCTATGATAAAGCAAAACTTCAATTTAAAAAATTACCTTTGAATATACAGAAAAGAATTTTTAATTCTCTTGAAAGAATTAAAATAAGACCTTTTTCTTTTGTTAAAAGAAAACAAGGAACACCTTATTTTATTCTAAGAGTTGGAGAATATAGGATTATTTTAGATATAAAATCAAAGAAGTTATTGATTATTGTTATTGAAGTAGGACATAGAAAGAAAATCTATAAAAAATAATCAATCATAATTAACTTTATTAACAATTCTTTTTTTATATTTTAATGAAGATAAGAGTTATAGAGGAACCTTTTATTGCTTGTCACATCAAACACTTTTTAAGAAATTATATTAGTTTGACTTTTAGAAGTTTTAATATTAATTTTAACATATCAATTTTGATAATGTTTTTTCTATTATCAATCTTTGTTTTACCTACAATATCAGCAGATGTTATTTCAGCAAATTCAGGAGGAACACAAAATCTTGCAGTTACTCCTGACAGATATGTTGAAGGTTTTTTCTTTGGACATTGTGTTCCAGATACTTGTGCTGGTTTAGGTTATACTTGTGGTAGCTGGCCAAATGGATGTGGAGGAACTTTAAATTGCGGGACTTGTGGAAGCGGATATACTTGTAGTAGTGGAACTTGTGTTTCTACAACTACTCCTTCTGGTGGAACAACTGGTGGTGGAGGAACAACAGGAGTAACTTCTTTAGCAGCAATTTCAACTACTCCTTCAGAATTTAATGTTAATCTTGCTATAGATACAACTGTGGAAAAAGTAATACAAGTTACTAATACTGGCTCTGCTTCAACTACAGTTTCAGTAAGTGAAAGTGAATTGGGAAATCATGTTATTTTAGGTTCAAAGTCGTTAACTATTAATCCAGGACAAACAAAGAATTTAGATGTTATTTTTGTAGCATTAAGTGAACCAGGAATTTATACTGGACAGATAATTATAGGAGGAAAAAGTGTTTTAGTAACATTAAATGTAAAAACAGAGCTTCTTCTTTTTGATTCTAATATTGTTGTTTTAAATCCTAATTATAAGGTAGAGCAAGGGGGTGATTTGGAAACCCGTGTAACTTTGATACCTATGGGAGACCCTGCAAGATTAGATGTGACTCTTAATTATGTAATTAAAGATTATGCAAATAATATTTATCTTACTAAGTCTGAAACTCTTTTAGTTGAAGAGCAAATGGAAATTGAAAGAGATTTTGATACAGGTGAAATACCTCTTGGTGATTATATCATTGGTTTGGAATTAATTTATCCTAACGGGGTTGCACCTTCAAGTGCTCATTTTGAGATTGTAGAAAAAACACCTGCAGGAATTTTTACAAAAGTTATTTTGTATTTGATTATCCTGATTTTGATAATATTAATTTTGATAATCATTATTTTGATATGGAGAAAACTTAAGCAGCGAAAAGACCAAGGACTTCCTTTAATTCCTAGGTAAAAAATAAGAGAACTTTTTCTTCATAAAAAAAATTTATAAGTAAAATTGAATTAGTTTTCTTATGAAATCCTCTAAAAAAAGACTTCTAAATATTCTTGTTTTTATCTTACTCTTTTTTAGTTTTTCTTATCTTATTTTTGAAGTTATTGACTTTAAATCTGTATTAGATAAAATAAGTATTTTCAAATATATTTTAATTCCTCTTCTCTCAATTTTTGGAAGCAATACTTTAACTTCTTCTGTTTTATATCCTATTTTGTTTTTTCTAAAAGCAACTGGAATGAATATATTTGTTTTAGTATTTTTAGCAGCTTTAGGAGGTGTTATAGGAGATTTAATATTTTTAATTTTTGGAAAAAGAGTTAATGAAGGACTTGATGAAAAATTTAATGGAAAAATTTTTAATTTTTTTCAAAAACATAAGAATTCATATTATTTTCCAGTTTTTATTTTTCTTTATGCATCTTTTTTCCCATTGCCTAATGAATTAATGACTTTCTTTTTAGGATATGTAAAATATCCTCTTAAGAAAACTTTGCTTCCTTTAGCTCTTGGGAATTTATTGTTTTATTTTCTTTTGATTACCATTGGAAGCAGTGTTTTTGAAATAATTTTTTAGACATGCTCATTTTTTAGACAAATTTATATGCTATAGTTATTTTATAGTGATATTGTAACTACAATTCAGCTTAATAATTCTGTAAAAAATAAATTATTGAAATTAAAAACTTTAAATAAGAATACTTATGAAGATGTTGTTCTTGATTTAATTGAGAAATATGATAAGAATAAAAAAGATAGATGCAACAATTAAAATTTTTTTAGATTTGGATTAATATTTTTTTGAATTGGAATACTCAAGGAAACATCTATAAATAATTCTTTATTCAAATTTTTATGTTAATTGGACTTGTGGGTAAGCCTTCAGCAGGAAAAAGCACATTTTTTCAGGCAGCAACTTTGGCAGAAGTAGATGTTGCCTCATATCCTTTTACAACAATAAAAGCTAATCATGGAGTTGGTTATGTTAAAATAAAATGTATTGACAAGGAATTTAATACACAATGTGAGCCAGCTCATGGTTTTTGTATTCAGGGAAAAAGGTTTGTGCCTGTAGAATTAATGGATGTTGCTGGTTTGATTCCAGGAGCAAGTGAAGGAAAGGGTTTGGGTAACCGGTTTTTAGATGATTTAAGACAAGCAGATGTTTTTATTCATATAGTAGATATGTCTGGGAAAACAGATTCAGAAGGAAAGCCTGCAGAAAATTATGCTCCTGAAAAAGATGTTGAATTTTTAGAAGAGGAATTAAATAAATGGTTTTATAATATTTTAATAAAGGTCTGGAAAAGTTTTTCAAGAAAAGCTGAAACAGATAAAAAGAATTTTGCTGAATCTGTTGCAAACCAGTTTTCTGGGTTAAAAGTTAATGAAGAGCATGTAAAATTAGCTTTAAGAGAATTAGAATTGCCTGAAAAACCAAGTTCATGGAGTAAAGAGCAATTAATGGATTTTGCTTCTTTTTTAAGGAAAGCAAGCAAGCCAATTATAATTGCTGCAAATAAAATAGATATTAAAGGTGCTGAAGAAAATTATAAAAAAATAAAAGAAAAATTTGAAAAAGAAAAAGGTTTTTTAGTTATTCCATGCAGTGCTGATTCAGAATTAGCTTTGAGAAAAGCTGCTAAACAAGGAGTAATTGATTATGTTCCTGGCGAAAAAACATTTTCTATAAAAAAAGATTTAAGCAATGAACAGAAAAAAGCTTTGGAAAAAATACAAAAAAGTGTATTGGATAAATTTGAAAGTACAGGTGTCCAGGATATTTTAAATAAAGCTGTTTTTGAACTTTTAAATTATATTGCTGTTTTTCCTGCATCTGCTAACAAACTTTCAGATAGTAAAGGAAGGATTTTGCCAGATTGTTTTTTACTTCCTAAAGGTTCAACTGCCTTAGATTTTGCATATTATCTTCATACTGATTTCGGAGACAATTTTATTAAAGCAATTGATGCGAAAACAAAAAAAGCTTTAGGAAAGTCTTATGAATTAAAACATAGAGATGCTATGGAAATTATTACAAGATAATTTTTATTGAAAAAATGAAAATAAAAGTTAAAGTAAAACCTAATTCAGGAAGACAAGAGGTTCTTAGGAAAGATAAAGAGTATTTAGTTTATCTTAAATCTTCTCCTGAAAATAATAAAGCTAATATAGAATTGATTAAGGTTTTGAGAAGATATTTTGGAAGAGAAGTTAAAATAAAATCTGGATTTACATCGAGAAAAAAGGTTTTAGAGTTTTTAGAATAAAATAATTAAGAAGCAAAATTGGAATTGCACTTGTTTTAAGGAAAGTTTCCAACAAATAAAATTTAATCTTTAGTTTAAGTTTTTGTACGTCTACATAGTAAAATTTATAAACATTGTAGACGTATATATTTCAATGACATATACAGAGATTAAAAATAGAAATGGAAAAAAATATTATTATAGAGTTAAATCTGTTAGAAAAGGAAAAAAAGTCTCAAAAAAAAGAGAGTATTTAGGAGTAAATTTACCTAAGAAAGAATTAAATAAAAAAGAAAAAGAAGCAGATAAGAAATTAGTAAAAATAAAGAATAAAGATAATAAAAAATTAGAAAAAATAAAAGAAAAGATTAGGGAAATTCTTAAGAAAAATAATATTGAAAGAGCAGGGATATTTGGAAGTTATGTTAAAGGGAATCAAACAAAAGATAGTGATATTGATATTTTAATTAAACCAACAAAAGATATGGGTTTTGGATTTGCAGGATTAGAAATTGAATTATCAAAGAAATTAAATAAAAAAGTTGATTTGGTTAGTTATAATGCATTAAGTCCTTATTTAAAAAATGAAATTTTAAAACAAGAGGTTAAAATATTGTGAAAAACGATTTAGTGTTTTTAGAGTATATATTGAAGAGTATAGAAGCAATTAAAAAATTTTCTAAGAATATTGATAGAAATGAATTGGATTTAAATAGATTGAAACAAAGTGCAATTGTAAGGGAATTAGAAATTATTGGTGAAGCTGTGAAAAATATTTCCTTAAATCTAAAATCTAAATATGAAAATATTGCATGGAAAGAGATTGTTGGAACAAGAGATAAGATGATCCATCATTATTTTGGTGTTGATTTAGATATAGTTTGGAATATTATTAAAAAAGATTTACCTATTCTTGAAAAACAAATAAAAGAGGTAAAGAATGAAATCAAAAAAAATAAAATATGAATATGCAGAAGATTTACAGAAAATTACAGAGGATGTTTCAAGGTTTTTATATCCTCATATAAAAATAAATAGGGTAAGGTGTTTTAGAAGTTATGGCTCTTCTTCAAAAAGAACAATTGCAAGATGTCATGCTCTTGGAAAAGTAATGCAAATGGCAGTTGGTGTTGATGCACATTATGCTATTGAATTTATATCTGAAAGATTTGATAAATTAAGTAATGAAGAACAGATTAAAACAATAATTCACGAATTAATGCATATACCTAAGACTTTTGGAGGGGGATTTAGACATCATGATTTTGTCTGTGAAAAAAATGTAAATAAGCATTATATTTCCTATAAAAAGAAAAAATCTGAAAATCAAAAACAGGATTTTCTTGGATTAGATAAATTTAAATTAAATAACCAAAAAAACCTTGATGAAATTAAAGAGGTAAATGATGAAGAAAATTTCTTTTAAGCATAAAGGTAGGAACTTGTCTATTAGGGCTAAACCAGTGAGTATGTTTAATCCTGGATTAATGTTTAAATCAAGAGACACAGGGTTGATTTTATTTGAATTTAGAAAACAAGTTAGTTTTAACATTACTTCTTTGTTTGTGTTTTTTCCTTTTGTAGTGGTTTGGTTAGATGAAAATAGCAAGGTTATTGATGTTAGGAAAATTAAACCCTTTACTTTTTCAATAAATCCTGGCAGGAAATTCAAAAAAATTATAGAAATTCCTGTAAACAAGAAAAATAAACAAATAATTAAACTTCTCGTCGGTGATTAGAAACATTTAAATAGAGATTTTGATTAATTCCGTTATAATTAATACAAAGGAGGTGTATTATGGGAAAGGTTATTGTTAAAAATGCAGTTAAAAGAAAACCAGGTCATCTTTATTATGTAGACGGTAAAGGAAATGTTTGTGAAGCTAAGATGGCACGAGGCGGTAAAAAGAAAAAGAAATCAAAGAAAAAGACCACTAAGAAAAAAACTGTTAAAAAGAAAAAAACAACAAAAAGAAAAAAGAAGAAATAATCAAACTTAAATTCTTATTTTTATTTAATATTCTTATTTTTATTTAATATTCTTATTTTTATTTATTCTTTTTACATGCATTATATACTAATATTTCTAATTTTTGTGCCAAAGATATTGGAACTGATAAATAGTCTTTATCTCTGTAATTATAATTATTTCCTTCTCTATAATAAATTGCAATTTTTCTTCCATGAAATTTAAAAAAATCTAGTTCTCTTTCATTAATACTTGAAAAATCTTCTAATTCTTTTTTTATTGCCTTACTTTTTTTCTTTTCTCTTATTGTGACTTTTGCAGAAAGCCCTTTTTTACTTTTAATAAATTTTATTTTAGCATCATAAATATCTAAAGGTTCTTTAGTTATCATATAATATTAAAAAGCCAATTTTATAAATGTGTTTTCTTTTTGTTTTATATGGCAATTATATTAGGTATTGAATCTACTGCTCACACATTAGGTATAGGGATTGTTAGAAATGGTAAGATAATTGCTAATGAGAGAGATAGTTATACAACTGAGAAAGGTGGCATTGTCCCTATAGAAGCTGCAAAGCATCATTTTAATAATAAAAATGAAGTTTATTTTGAAGCTTTGGATAAGGCAGAACTTTCTGAAGATGAAATTGACGGCATTGCTTTTTCTCAAGGTCCTGGTTTAGCTCCTTGTTTATTAGAAGGTATGAAATTTGCAAAAGAACTTTCTAAAAAACTTGGAAAACCTCTTATTCCTTTAAATCATTGTGTTGCACATTTGGAGATAGGAAGGATTACTGGGGCTAAAGACCCTGTGATGTTGTATGCTTCAGGTGCAAATACACAGATTATTGCTTTTAATTCTGGTAAATATAGAATATTTGGAGAAACACTTGATATTGGTGTTGGAAATTTTATTGATAATTTTGCAAGATATGCTGGGTTGGGTTTTCCAGGTGGACCTAAAATTGAAAAACTTGCTTTAAAAGGAAGGAATTTTATTGAGTTGCCTTATAGTGTTAAAGGAATGGATATTTCTTTGTCAGGAATTTTAACTAATTTAAGACAAAAAATTGAATCTGAAAAATACAAATTAAGTGACTTGGCTTTTTCTATGCAGGAAACAGTGTTTGCAATGTTAGTTGAAACTGCTGAACGTGCTTTAGCTCATACAGGGAAAAAAGAACTTTTGCTTGGTGGAGGAGTTGCATGTAATTCAAGGTTTCAGGAAATGTGCAAGATAATGTGCAAAGAAAGAGGAGCCAGGTTTTTTTGCCCTAAAAATTCTTTGCTTGTTGATAATGGGGCAATGGTTGCTTATCTTGGAGAAACCATGTTTAAAAAAGGAATTCAGTTTAAAGGAAAAGAAGCTGAAAAGCTTGATATAAAACCAAGGCAAAGAACAGATGAGGTTGAAGTTATTTGGAGATGATTTTTAATTAAATTAATCTTCTTTAATTTTTTCTTGATAATAACTTCCAAAAATAATTGTTGTAGCTAAAAGATATGCAATTCCCATTCCTATAAGAGTTGTTGTGCCTTCACTAGGATCTCCAACCATTTTATTACTAATTAAATAATTTGATTGAGCAAGATTAATTAAGGGAGCACTTAATGCAATTTTTTCTAATAAAGCCATATTTTAAGGGTATTTCTTTAATTTAAAAGAGTTTGGGTAGAAAGATTTCTAAAAAATTTAACAAAAACTTTTTAAACTGATTTTTGTCTAAATATTTATCCAATGAACGAAATATCGTGAGGAATTAAATTCGTTCTGGACTTAAAATGGATGTATATAGTATTATAGAAAAAGCAAGGAAAACAGGAAAAATAGAAAAAGGTACTAATGAAGTTACTAAAGCTATTGAAAGAGGTACTGCTAAATTAGTTGTTTATGCTATAGATGTTGAACCAAAAGAAATAGTTCAGCATTTACCTTTATTGTGTGAGGAAAAAAATATTATTTGCAAGGAAGCTGACAACAAGCAAAAACTAGGTATTGCTGCTGGAATCCCTGTTTCTACTTCATCAGTTGCAGTAATTGAAGCAGGCGAGGTTGAAAAACAAATTAATTCTCTAAAATAAAATGGCAAAGGTTAAAAAACAGAAAACAAAAAAACCACAACAGCAGAAATCAAAAGGAGATAAGATTATAGGAGAATCAGCTGCTGCTCTTATCCAAGAAATAGTTGGAAGAACAGGTTTTAGAGGTGAAATTACTCAGGTTAAATGTCTTATTACAGAAGGCAGAGATAAAGGCAGAGTAATGAGGAGAAATGTAAAAGGTTCTGTAAGGCCAGGAGATTATTTAATGTTAAGAGAAACAGAAATCGAAGCTAGAAGAATTAAATCTAAAGTTACAAAAGGAGCATATACATAATGAATACAAGAGAAAAAGTTTATTCTGAAATTGAAAAGGAGATTAAAAAAAGAATTTCTCCTGGGACATTAATTATCCCTTCTTTTTTAATGGGAAATATTGTTGAAGGAGAAATTGAAAATTATCTTTTAATTAAAGGCTATAAAGTTGAAAGTAAGGATAAAGATGATAGTGAGGTACATTTTCATTATAAATTAAGAGGGATTGAATATGCCTAAATGTAGTTATTGTGGAGAAGAATATAGTCTTCCTAGAGGTTTAACTCTTGTTTTAAATGATGGAAGTGTTAAAGAATTATGTTCTTCTAAATGCAGGAAAAATATGTTAATGAAAAGAAGAAAAGTCAAGTGGATTTTAAAGAAAAAGAAATCTAAATGATTTTAGAAAATATTTTATGATTTTGACTTTTTTTTATTTTTATCGTCGAGAAAATGAATTTTTGGGCAGAAAGGTTTATAAACCAAAACCACTTTTTTCTTGTGTGAATTGAACAGATTTTCTGTTTCAATATTAACTAAAAACCATTAAAAATTAGCAACTGCTATATAAGAAAAATATGACTAAAAAGTTAATTAAACTGTTTATATTTGAATGCATGGTCTATAAAATAGGAGGACTTAAATTATGACTACTAAGAAAAGCGAATATGGCGCTTCTGAGATAAAGGTTTTGGAAGGATTAGAAGGAGTAAGAAAACGTCCTGCAATGTATATTGGTGGAACAGGAAAAGAAGGAATCCATCATTTAATTTATGAAGTAGTAGATAATTCTGTTGATGAATCATTGGCAGGTTATTGTAAAAATATTAAAGTTATTTTAAATAAAGATGGTTCTGTAAGTGTTGAAGATGATGGCAGAGGAATTCCTACAGATAAGCATCCTACTTTAAAAATACCTGCAGTAGAGGTTGCCTTGACAAAACTGCATGCAGGAGGAAAGTTTGATAAGAAATCCTATGCTATTTCAGGAGGTTTGCATGGTGTAGGGATAAGTGTTGTTAATGCTCTTTCAAAAAAACTTGTAGTTGAAATAAAAAGAGATGGGAAAAATTATGTTCAGGAATTTGCTAAAGGAAAAACCAAAACCAAGTTAAAAACAAAAGGTAAAGCAAACACTACAGGAACAAAAATAACTTTCTGGCCTGATCCTGATCTTTTTTCAACTTTGAAATTTGATTACAGGGTTTTGCAGACAAGATTTAGGGAAATAGTTTTTCTTAATGCAGGATTAAAAATTACTTTAATTGACGAGATAAATAAAAAAAAGCAGGAATTTCATGCTTCTGGTGGTTTAATGGAGTTTGTAAAATGGATAAATAAATCAAGGGAAGCTTTACATTCAAAACCAATTTATTTTAAAAAAATTGAAGGAGACACAATTATAGAGGTTGCAGTCCAGTATACAAATTCTTACAAAGAAAATATTTATGGTTTTGTAAATACAATAAATACTGTTGAAGGAGGGACACATGTTTCTGGTTTTAAAACTGCTTTGACAAGAGTTATTAATGATTATGCTAAAAGAAAAAATCTCTTGAAAAAAGATTCTTTATCTGGAAATGATGTAAGAGAAGGTGTTACAGCTATTGTAAGTTTAAAAATTCCAGATCCTCAGTTTGAAGGACAAACAAAAACAAAACTTGGGAATTCAGATATAAAAGGGGTTGTTGATTCTGCTGTGAGTTTGTCTTTAGGAGAGTTTTTTGAGGAAAATCCAAGTATTGCAAAGAAAATAACTTCTAAAGCTCTTGATTCTGCAAAAGCAAGATTAGCTGCTAAAAAAGCAAAAGATTTGGTGAGAAGAAAAAATGCTTTTTCACTTGGTGGTTTGCCGGGAAAGCTTACAGATTGTTCAAGCAAAAAATCTGATAAGACAGAACTTTATATTGTTGAAGGAGAATCAGCAGGAGGAAGTGCGAGAATGGCAAGAAATAAAGAAATGCAGGCAATACTTCCTTTGAAAGGTAAGATTTTAAATGTGGAAAAATCAAGTCCTGTAAGAGCTCTTTCTAATGATGAAATTGCAAGCATGATTACATCAATAGGAACAAGTGTTGGTGAGAGTTTTAATATTAAAAAATTAAGATATAATAAAATTATTATTATGACAGATGCAGATGTTGACGGCGAGCATATTAAAACTTTATTACTGACTTTTTTTTACAGGTTTATGCCTGAACTTATTGAAAAAGGACATGTTTATATTGCTTTGCCTCCTCTTTATAGAGTTAGGAAAAAGAAAGACAGGTATGTTTATTCTGACAAAGAATTGAATAAACTCAGGGAAAAACTTGGTAAGGTAAAAGTTACAAGGTTTAAGGGTTTGGGTGAAATGACCTCAAATCAGCTTTGGGATACAACTATGAATCCTAATAAAAGAAAAATTAAAAAAATATTTATAGAAGATGCTGTTGAAGCTGATATGACATTTAGTATGCTTATGGGTGATGATGTTCAGGGAAGAAAAGAATTTATAGCAGAAAATGCAAAGGAGGCTAATTTGGACGTTTAAAATGAAAATTTTTATAACACAAAAAGTTTCAGGATTAGATAGAGAAAAACTAAAACAAGAGACTAAAAAAATAGCTGAAACTTTAAAAGAAATAGGACATGAATTAATTTATATTATTGATTATCCTAAAGAATTTGTTGATTTACCTGTTGGAGAAAGATTAGTTAAGTATGCTTTTAAACAAATGGATGAGTGTGATGTAATTTTAGCAATTATTAGAAGTGAAGATAAAAGTGAAGGAATGTTAATGGAAATAGGACATATTATGAACACAGATAAAAAAATAATTTTAGCAATAAAACCAGAGGTTCAAAATACTTATCTTAGAGTTATGGCTGAAGAAGTTGTTGAGTTTAATGATTTTGAAGATCTCTTAAATAAATTAAAGGAAGTAAAATGGCAATAATGAAAATTTTCAATTTTCAAGCATTTAAACTCCAGAATTTTAGGGTTTGTGCAGGAGTTAAAATATGAAAACACCAGACTGGATACTTAAAGGATATAATTCAAAAGCTGAATGGGAAAAAGCAAAAGGACTTGATTCAAAAAAAGGCAAAAAAGGAAAAACATTCAAAGTTCGTAGATGTCCTAAATGCAACAGCGACAATGTTAAAGTTGTTGTTCAAAAAGAAACAAAAGGTGATTGGGAGTGTAAGGATTGCAAATGGACAGGAAAAAAGCCAAAAATTGAAGAACTTGATGAAGATGAATTTATGAAGTATTTAGATAAAAAAGGAGAAGAGGTTGCTTAAAATGAAATCAAAACAAAAAAATAATTCAACTCTTAAATTTGTTTTAGCTGTGATTTTGGTTGTTGCAGTTGTTTTTGTAAGTGTAAAAGTTTTTGGAATTGCTATAAGTGAAGGAAAGGTTGTGTATGATGATAGGTTTTTTTCCGAAGATAATTGCAGGTGTTTTGAAAAAGAAAAACCAACTTGTAAAACAGGATGGGAATTTAATGAATTAAGAGGATTTTGTGTTAATGGAAATTTATTAACAAATCCTGTCATAACATGTTCTGCATATGAGTGTTCTGGAATTGTTTACAAATATAATTTTGATACAAAAGAGTTTGAGAAAATAAAATGACACCAAAAAAATCAAAACCAGAAATAGAAAAAGATTCAGATAGAAATATTAATACAGGAATATCTGGAGAAATGAGAAAAGCATATCTTGATTATGCTATGTCTGTTATAGTTAGCAGAGCAATTCCTTCAATTGAAGATGGGTTAAAACCTGTTCAAAGAAGAATTTTATATGCTATGCATCAAATGGGTTTAAAACCAGGCAGCCAAACAAAAAAATCTGCAAGAGTGGTAGGAGATGTTCTTGGTAAATATCATCCTCATGGTGATACTGCAGTTTATGATGCTTTAGTTAGATTAACCCAGCCTTTTTCTTTAAGATATCCTTTAGTGTTTGGGCAAGGAAATTTTGGGTGTTTTACAAAAGATACTAAAGTTGCTTTAGCTGACGGGAGAAATTTGAATTTTGAAAAACTTATTGAAGAACATAAAAAAGGTAAGAGAAATTTTACTTTTACAGTAGATAAAGGAAAAGTAAAGGTAGCTGAAATAAAGAATCCAAGAAGAACAAAGAAAAACCAAAAAATTATGAAAGTTACTTTAGATAACGGGGAAGGAATAAAATGTACTTTAAATCATAAGTTTATGTTAAAAACTGGAAAATATAAAGAAGCCAAGAATTTATCTGAAGGAGATTCGTTAATGCCTTTTTATTCTAAGATATCTACAAAAGAAGATAAATCAAATCCTAAATTAGTAGGATATAATATGGTTTTTCAGCCAATCACGAATTTATGGGATTTTGTTCATGTTTTATTTGATGAATGGAATTTAAACAATAATATTCATAAAAAATTATTCAATGAAAAAATTGTGGCTTCTAATAAAAGAAGAAAAACAAATATGAATGGAAAAAAGAAATTTGTAAAGATATGTAAATATATAAGTGAAAAAAATATGGTTTTGAATAAAGAAAATTATGAAAAGATTAGAAAAGAGGTTTTTGGAATAAAAAGTTTTACTTCTTTGGATTTAGAGGTTAGAAAGTATTTTCAAGGAAATAAAAATTTAGTTTTACATGAGATTAATTCTAATCATAAGGTTTCTAAAACAGAGATTTTGAATAAATGTGAAGATGTTTATGATTTGACCATAGATAAAACTCATAATTTTGCTTTAGCTTCAGGAATTTTTGTGCATAATTCTGTTGATGGAGATTCAGCAGCAGCTATGAGATATACAGAAGCGCGTTTAAAGAAAATATCTTCTGAACTTTTGCAAGATATAGATAAAGAAACAGTTAATTTTCTTCCTAATTTTGATGATTCTCTTAAAGAGCCAGAATTACTTCCGGGAAAACTTCCTGCTTTAATTTTAAATGGTGCTGCAGGAATTGCAGTTGGAATGTCTACAAATATACCTCCTCATAATTTAATTGAGGTATGTGATGCAATAATTTCTTATATCAAAAAACCAGAAATAAGCATTGAAGAACTTAATGAAATTGTCAAGGCTCCTGATTTTCCAACTGGTGGAAGTGTTACAGGTGACATGGGTGAATTATATAAGACTGGAAAAGGAAGGCTTACTTTAAGAGGAAAAGCATCTGTGGAAAAAATCAAGAAAAAACCTGCAATTGTCATTACTGAAATACCTTATCTTCTTAATAAAACTACTTTGATTGAGCAGATTGCAAACTTAGTTCAGAATAAAAAAGTAAAAAATATTTCTGATTTAAGAGATGAATCTTCAAAAGGAAAAATCAGGATTGTGATTGAACTTAAGAATAATACTAATCCAAAATTTGTTTTAAATGCACTTTATAAATATACTCGTTTGCAGGATTTCTTTAATGTAAATATGCTTGCTTTGGTTAAGGGACAGCCAAAAGTTTTGACTTTAAAAGATGTTGTTAAAGAGTATGTTGAATATAGGAAAAAAATAATTACAAAAAGAATAAATTATCAGCTAAAAAAAGCTGAGAAGAGACTTGAAATTGTTGAAGGGTTGATTATTGCCTTAAAAAATATTGATTCTATTATTAAGACAATCAAATCTGCAAAAAACACAACACATGCTTTGGAAAGTTTGATGAGGAAATTTAAGTTAAGTAAAAACCAGGCGCAAGCTGTTTTAGAAACTAAATTACATCAATTAACTTCTCTTGAACAGGATAAGCTTAAAAAAGAAGATAAAGAGCTTAAAGAAAAAATAAAAGAATACAAAAAAATACTTTCTAATATTAAAGAAGTTTTAAAGATTATTGTTAAAGAAGTTAATGAAATGAAAAAAGATTATGGAGATGAAAGAAGAACTTCTGTTTTGGGTAAAATAAAAAAGATTTCTGAAAAAGATATTGTTCAGAAAAAAGATGTTGTGGTAACTATTACAGAAAAAGGATATTGCAAGAGAATGGATTTACAATCTTACAAAGAACAGAAAAGAGGAGGCAAAGGTGTTATTGGAAGCAATTTAGCGACAGGTGATTTTGTCAGGCAGTTGATTACATGTTCTACTCATGATTATCTTCTTTTCTTTACTACAAGAGGAAGAGTTCTTTGGCTTAAAGCTTATGATATTCCTGAAGTTAGAAGATATGGAAAAGGAAAAGCAATTGTAAATCTTCTTAATTTAAAAAATGAAAAACCTACAAGTGTAATTTCTGTGAGAAAATTTGAAAATTATTTGTTTATGGCAACTAAGAAAGGAAAAGTTAAAAAAATCTCTCTTGAAAAGTTTTCTAGGCCAAGAACTTCTGGAATTAAAGCTATTAAATTACCTGCTACAGGAAAGGAGGGAGATGAATTAATAGATGTTAAAGTTATTAAGAAAGGTGATGAAGTATTTCTTGCTACAAGAAAAGGACAGGCAATAAGATTTAATAGTGATGATGTTAGAGATATGGGAAGAGCAAGTTATGGTGTGACAGGAATAAAACTTGGAAAAGATGATAAAGTGGTTGGTTTAGAGGTTTTGAAAAATAAAGCAATTCTTTCTGTAACTGAAAAAGGTTATGGCAAAAGAACAGCTGTTAATGATTATAGAAAAACAGCTCGTGCAGGAAAAGGTGTTATTAATCTAAAAGTTTCAGGCAAAACAGGGAATGTTGTAACAACGTCTTGTGTTAAAGATTCAGACAGCATAATTATAACAACTTCTAAAGGAATGGTAATTAGAACTAGCTTGAAAAATATAAGAATTATGGGAAGAGCTACAAGAGGTGTTAAAATAGTCAGATTACAGCAAGGAGATAAAGTAACTGATTTAGTAAAAGTGCCTGAAGCAGAAGAAGTTGATGAAAAGCAAGTTTAAAAACTGAAAAAACCATAATGATAATTTTTATTTTTTATAATGGAGCTAAATAAGAGGTTGTAAAATTTTTTTAAAGAGGAGGGGTTTTCTGATTTAGTAAAAGCAATTTATTGATAAATTAGTAACTTAATTTTTTCATTTAAATTCTTTTAAACTTTTATTTTTCCAACTTTTTGCATTATTAGGGTTTCCCCCCCATGCAGGGCAGATATTTTTATATCTACACCATTCACATAATATGCTTTTATTTGGTGAAAAGTGTTTTGTGTTTTTAATTTCATGAATTAAATTAAGAGTTTCTTTTTTTAGATTTTTCAATTGTTCATTGTTTCTTGTTGAAACAATTTTTTTGTTATGCGCAAGAAAATGCCAGACTAATTTAACAGATTTTTCATTTCCAAAAATTTCCTTTATTGCAATAGCATAAAGTGCAAGTTGTGTATCTTTTTCTCCATGGTTTTCTCTTGGTTGTGAGTTGTTTGTTTTATAGTCATGAATTTCAATTTCATTTGTTTCTAGGTTATGGGCAAGTCTATCTATAAATCCAATAATTTTTATTTGTTTTTCTTCATTTAAAGTTATGGTTATCTTTTTTTCAAGTTCTAATGTATTATCTTGAAAAGGTTTGTGTTTTTCATAATAATCAATAAGAAATTTAATTCCTTGATTTAAATAGTCTTTTTCATTTAGATTTTCTTTGACAACTAAAATATTAGGATTGTAATTTTTTTTCCATTTTTCAATATAAAAAATCAACAAATCATCTAATTCAGGTATTTTTCCTTTTTGAACTTGTTTGTAAAGCCATTCAAGTGATTTGTGCACAGAATCACCAAGATGAACCTCAATACTTTTTTCAATTGTAGGAATTATTTTATCTATATATTGGAATTTGTATTTTAGTTTGCATTGCTTAAATGTAGATAATCTTGAGTGAGAGTAAAATTCCATTAAAGGAAAAAATAATTAGTCTTTATAAAATTTGATTATGTTTTTATAGGAGTTAATAGTGGTTTAATTTTATTTTTTTAGCAACATTTTCATCTTGCTTCTTTATTTGGTTGATAGATATTTTTATTATGTGTTTTTATATAGGAGGTTGAAGATTGGAAAAAACATTTTGGATTGAATTAATATGTATGAAATTTCTGTAAGAAAAGATGTTGAAAGAATTTTGAAGAAACTTTTTAAAAAAGATAAGATGAGTTCAATTTACATTTCTAAAAAATAAAAAAGTTATAATAGAAAAATACAAACATCACGATGAAGTTTATATGATTAAATAATTTCACCATAACCAATTAATCTCCAATGATTGTCTATATTTCTTGCTATGCCTGTTTTGTTAGATTTCATTGCAACTACAGGAATGTTTAGATTAAGCGTGACTTCATCTTTTTTTATAGATTCTATGCTTCCAACTGTTATTGTTGTATTTATGCTTAGCATTAACATTTCTTTTGTCTTTAATGATTCAACTTTTTTATGCCCTTTAATTCCAAACACTTCTTCAAATAAATTTGTTTTTAATTTTATTTTATAAGATATTTCTGGAAGATTGTTTTTATGAGAAACAAGACATCCTGTTAAAGTGTCTGTTTTTGTGAGGTAAGGGTCAAGAGTTGTTTCAATTGAAATACTTGCACCTGGCTCAACTTTTTTGACAGATGAATTCCCTTTATGAAGTGAAAGTATTTTTGTGTTTATTGTTTTGTATTCTTTTTTATGTGCTTTTTCTTCTAAAATTCCTGGCTTAATTTCAATTTCATCACCTACTTTTAAAGTTCCTTGCTTTAAGATTCCGCCAAGAACCCCTCCTTTTAACTTATCTAGATTTGTTCCTGGTCTGTTAATGTCAAAACTTCTTGCAACCAAAAATATAGGTTTATCTGAATTTGATTTTTTTTCAACTTTTATATTTGCAAGTTCTTCAAGTATTTTATCTATGTTAATTCCCTGCTGTGCTGATATAGGGATTATTGGAGAATTTTCTGCAATTGTTCCTTTTAAAAACTCTTTAATTTCCTTGTAATTTTCCAAAGCTCTTTTTTTATCAACTAAATCTATTTTATTTTGAATTATAATGATATTTTTTATGTTTTTAGCCTGCAAAGCCATGAAGTGTTCTCTTGTTTGTGGTTTTATTCCTTCATTTGCAGCAACCACTAAAATTGCAGCATCTATAATTGCTGCACCAGAAAGCATTGTTGCCATAAGCATTTCATGTCCAGGAGCATCAATAAAACTCACATATTTAACAGGTTTGTAATTTTTGTCAGGTTTATTTGTGTATTGTTTTTTTTCAGAACATTTGTATATTGTAGTATCAGCATAACCTAATTTTATTGTAATTCCTCTTTTAAGTTCTTCAGAGTGTGTGTCTGTAAATTTTCCAGTAAGCTGGCTAAGCAAAGTTGTTTTTCCATGGTCAATATGTCCTACAACTCCTACATTAATTTCTGGAATATTTTCAGTTTTATTCATAAAAATAGATTGAAGAGATAGTTTTTAAGGTTTGGGTTTAAAAATTTAATCTACTATTTCTTTTATAGAATTTGATACAAATTTTCTTTTTTGTAAAGGAAGTTTTGCTTCTTTGAATTTGAAGCAATATTTTTTACCAATTTCTAGTTCTTTTTTTAAAGATTGTTCTCCCCATATTCCCCATTCAGCAGGTTTTGTTCTAAAGTATACTTGGAGAGGGTCAAAGTTGTATAAAAGATCTGTTTCTGAATTGCTTGCTTCATAACCTTGATAGGTTTCACATATACTTTTAATATCTTTTGAGTTTTCTGTATATTCTAATATTCCTACAGAGAGGGCAATTCCAAATAATCCAGATGTTTTCAATATATTGTATAGGTTTCTTTTATTTGACATAATTATCTTAGAAATGAATTTCTTTTAATGTGTTATTCTTTGTTTTCAGATGCAGTTTCTTTAGATTCTTTTTGAGATGCAGTTTCTTTAGGAGCTTCTTGCTTTTTACCAGATGCAAAAACTTCTGAAAGCTTTTTCTTGCCTTCTTTAACAATTTTTAAATTAATTTGAGTTATAACATCTGAAATTATTTTTCCTCTTACAGTTTTTCTTAATCTTAAACCTTTAGGAGTAGTGTCTGAACGCTTGTTTTTACCTTCATGTTTTGGACGTTTTTTCATTCCTTTTCCATATGAAAGTAATACTTTTTTCAAACCAACACCTGGAACCTCTTTCATAGATGTAAAACCTGCTTTGTCACTTGTTCCTGAAATCTCAAATTCATACCCTTCTAAATCAGGCAAAAGAATCTTACCAGGAATTTTATCATGAAGTGATTTGCCAACAAGCTCTTCTGTTTCAAGCTCTAGCTTGTAAGTTTTTCCAGACTTGTCATTTATATTAATTTTAAATGGCATATTAATTTATTGAAAGATGGGTTTTTAAAGGTTTTTGGAGTTGTGAGCATTGTTGTGTTAGCAGGTGCTGGAAAGCATAGTTTAAGGTTTTAAAAATTATTTTAAATGCCTATGTTTTTTATGATTTTTCTGGAACTATTTTACTTCTTTTCAAAATATTTTTGATTTTAAGATATTTTTGATTTTGCCTTGATTTTAAAAGTTTGATTAAATCCATAAAAATTTATTGTTCAGAATTATTATTATCTTAAAGATTCATTCCAATTAATAAAAGTATAATTGCAATGATAAGCTCTGTAATTGCAATTTTTTTCAATGTTTTCTGGTTTTTGAATGCTTTTTTTCCGAGATTAATACTCCAGTGAGGAAAGAATAAAATAATTAGACTTTCTAGTAAAGCAATAATTCCAACAATTAAAAGTACTATGTCCCACATAACCATATAAAAAATAAGCAAGTATAATTTATAAATTTACCTAAATTCAGTTGATTAATTAGATTTTATGTATGATAATATGAAAAAATTAAATCTTGAAAAGTGTTTAAAAAGAAAATTTCAGATTAGTTAATTTTGAAACTTTTTAGAAAAATTATTTTCTTATATTCTTAAATGCAATTAATTATTTAAATAAGAAGGATTTTTTAGAAAAATGAGTGAAGCTTATTTTGGACCTGATTGGACTGCAAGAAAAAATTTTCCTTTTACAACACTTGTTTTGGAAAATCTTAGGCTTGAAGATGTTTATTGTAAAGAATCATTAGAAGAAGGAAAACAATATTTTGCTGTTTTAAGTGGAGAAAATGTTGAAGGAGAATTAATTTTTCCAATAGCTGAAAAGAATTTTAATGAACTTAAAGATTGTGATTGGAAAGTTCCGCTTTCAAGACTTTATGGAAAATTAGAATTAAAATTTGGTCAATGATTATTTTTTATTTATATCTTTAGAGTGTAATTAATTATTTAAAGATGAATTTGTTTTTGATTGAGATGAATGAAAAAAATGAACTTGAATTTGAATTTGGAGAGGATGAAAGTGGAAGACTTGTCCCTGAAGTAAGAGAAGTTGGTGAACACAAACCTGTTAAAGTTTTGATTCATGCTTATGGTGGAGAGCTTTCATCTGAAGAAGTGAGAGATATTACTGGAAAAGAATCAAAATATTTTTTAAAGATGAAAGATGTAAGAGTTTTTTCTGGTGAATTTGGAACAATATATACAAATGAATTAATTATTCCCTTGCCAAAAGTAGCATATGATTCTTTGAAAGAGCAATACGATTTTTCAGAGTTTGCTAGACCAACTTTTGTTTTGGATTCTTGTGATGGGCTTGAGATTAAACTTGTGAGAGGGGCTGAAGATTAAAATGTTAGAAAAATTAATAAGTAGTGTGTTTTAATGATGGAAGTTTAAGTATTATGAGGCTTTTAGGAATTCCTGTTTCTGTATAAGGTGTTTTATTTAATCCTGATTTTGATAAGGTTGGAACAGATTATAATGGAGAAGGATTTCTTAATATTAGGAAGTTAATTTTAGCTGGAAATGTTATTGCAGAAGATGTGGTTGTGAAATTAGATTCTGAAAATTATAAATGGATTGCAACTAAATTAGAAGTAAAAGGAAGAAATCTTGTTTATGAGGTTGAAGGAGAGTTAATTGTAATGCCAAAAGATCCTTTGGGATTTGGTAAGTATCTCAATAAATAATCAAATACCCCAATCAGCTTTTTTCTGGCGTTTTATTTCTACTATTTCTTGAAGAATTTTGATTTCTTTTTGAGATAAGAGGTCTTTGTTTTTTTTGAAATTTTTGAATTGATTCTCCGAAAGATTTGAATATGCAAATTTTACATCTTTCATTCTTCTTTCAAAGTTTATGTTTGGAACTGAAATAGCAAGTTCTTTTCCTTCAATAGCTTCTTCAACAGATTTGTTTTTTTCCTGAATATTTTTTATTCTTCCTATTTTATCTCCTTTTTCATCTATAATTTCTGTTTTTGGAACAAGCTTTCCTGCCTGAATTCTTACTCCGAAAATAGCAGGATTTGTATTTCTGAAAACATATTGGCTTAGTATTTTTATTTTTGTTAGAGGTGCTAAACTTAACAATCTTTTTTTCTCAATTTCTCTTTGTTTTTCTTTTCTAAATTCATTAAGTTCTTCTATTAATTTGTAGATAACATCTTCAGTTAAAACCTTGATATCTTTTTGTATTTTTTTTGCTTCTTCATCTATTTCAGTATTAAATCCAACCACGACTGCATCAACTTCATTAATTTCTATGTTGGCTTTTGCACAAACAATATCAGATTTGTTTATTTTTCCTATTCCTGCTTTTACTACAGGTATGTTATTTTGTTCAAGCAATACAAGTAAGGCTTCTAAACTTCCTAAGGAATCTGCTTTTGCTATAATTCCTTGTTTACTTAAGGAAGAATTAATCTGCTGTGAGATTTGTTTTTGAAATGTTTTTTTAATTTCTTCAAAATTTTTTTTGTGAATTTGGAAAGGCATTCCCGGAGATACGCTTTCTTTTCCTGTTAATTGGAGTCTTAAACCTGTGGCAGCAGATGCTTTTTCTACAGGTTTGAATTTATTGCTTAAAGGAAGAATTTCTTCAAGAACTCTTATTTTGGTTAAAATAGGTTCTCCTTCTAAACACGCTATTGCAATTTCATCACTTTTTTTTACTTTTCCATCATAAAGTATGGCTTCTGCATAATTAATTTCTTTTTCTTTTTTAATTTCAAGTATGACTCCTTTTCCTTGTTCTTTAAGCTCTAATTTATCTCCAAGATATTTCTGGCTTAATCCACATAAAACCATTATAAGCTCTTGAATTCCCTGACCTGTTTCAGCAGAACAAGGAACTAATGCTATTTTTTTTGTAAAATCTGTTATATTGTAAAATAAATCAGCATCTAAATCATGACTTTGTAATGCACCTATTAAAGTCATATATTTTTCATCAAAATTTTGTTTTATATTTGTGGGTTGTTCTTCTATGTTTTTTTCAATTCCTTTATCTTTTGCAGAGTCAAAAGGCCTCCATCTGGAAATATTATCTATTTTATTTAAGGCAATTATAAAAGGTGTTTTATTGTGTTTTAGAATTTTAATTACTTCTGCTGTTTGAGGTTTTATTCCTTCGTTAATGTCTATAACCAATACTGCTAAGTCAGCTAAACTTCCTCCTCTTTTTCTTAGGTTTGTAAAGGCTGCATGTCCTGGAGTGTCTATAAATAAAAATCCGGGTAAATTTAATTTTATTCCTGAACTTTCAATTAAAGGGCATGCATTTTTTAGTTTATCTATAGGGTATGAAGTAAATGATATTTTCTGAGTAATTCCTCCTGCTTCATCTTCCTGAACAGAGCTCTGCCTAAGTTTATCTAAGATGCTTGTCTTTCCATGGTCAACATGTCCGCAAACTGTGACTATTGGTTGTCTTATTGTCATAATATATTTTCAAGTATAGTTTTATTTTTAAATCTTTAATTTTGGCATGAAAAAGTAAGTTTGACAAGTAAAAATTAGTCTTTTATTGTTTTGAATTTATTTTAAATAATTAAGCAATTTAAACACTGCATTTAGTAGTTTTTTGTAGTTCTTCTATTTCTTGGACTCCAACATATTTTTCTCCATCAATAACCCATGTTGGGGTTGCTTTTATTTCTGCATCTTGACATATTTGGCTGTTGTAAACACAATCTACAACCCTAAGTTGTTCGTAATATTCTCCAAACATATCTTCTTGAACTTTGCAAGCACCACATCCTGTTTGAATATATAAAACAGAATTATCTCCTATGCACTTTACTGTTTCAGATGAAACTTCTAAATCATCATTTATGAGAACTATTGTGCCTATTATAAGGATTAAAATAACAATTATTCCATATCCAAGATATTTTTTCTTGATTCTCATAAGAAAAATAATAACTAATATTTTTTAAACTTTACTAGAAGCCAAAGAAAAGGCGTCCGAAGTCAGTAAAGCAAGAGATCCGAAGATCAGAGCATTTACTAATTCTTCCGCCCCTCTAAGACATATTAATTATGTTTTTCATGTTTAAAAGCATTTCTTTTAATCTTAAAGTGAGAAAATTTATAAAATAATGTTCAAGAATTTTTATATGGGAAAATATGAATTGCCTGGAATTGAAAGAGAAATATCTGAAAACGAATTAGAAGAAATTATTAGGAGAACAAATTTGAGTTTTAGAAGTATTCAGGTTTTTAAAATAGGTTATTGTGAAGGAATGAAAAATAAAGAAATTGCAGAGAAATTAGATTTAAATAAACAATATATTAAAAAAGTTAAAAGTAGAGCCTTGTGTCTGATAAGAAGTTATTTAGATTAGATTCAATAATCAGGTAATTCTTCTTTTGAAGGTTTTCCAGATTTAGATTCTTTTCCAGATTCTTCAAGTGTTTCCTGTTCTTTTGCAACTTCTTTTTCTTCTGCTTCACTGATTTCAGATTCTTCCATGTCTTTTTCATCAATTGAGTTGATGAAGTCCTTGAATTTTTGAAAGTCTGTTGCAGGAATTCTTACACCTGATTTTGTAAAACCAGTGTATCTGTCGCTTGTTACAAATTCTCTGATTGTCAGACCTTTTCTTCCGCCAAAATCATCTAATCTTACAACAATGTCTGTGGTATCATTTTTTTTCAATTTTCCAATGTCTTTTTCCATAAAAAATATATAAAGTTAAATTATATAAATGTTGCGGATAAAGGACTTGTTGAGAATTAACTCTGGATTTGAAGGAAACTTAAAGAGCGATAGTGGTTTAGACTATGCTTTAGAGAAGTTAATAAATCTTTACTTGTTTGAATATTTAAGTTCTGTAGAATGTAATAAAAAAATATACACGCCCAGACCAGGAATCGAACCTGGGAGCCCCAAAGGGCAGAGATTTCCAGTCTCTTGCAATACCACTATGCGATCTGGGCTTGAATATCTTAGTTTTTTCAGCAATTTAAGTTTTATATTTTTATTGATTTCAATGTAATATTGTTCTCAATCCTTATACTTTAAAGAAACAGAAAATTTCATTTTCTGTATGTAATGCTGGTTTATAAAAGTAAAATCAGAAAAGAATTATTTAAAATTAATCTTTCATCTCTATCTTGATATTAACATTTTTTGGAATTTTCATTTTCATAATATGGTGAAGAACTTTTTCATTAGCAGGCAAGTCAATAAGTCTTTTATGAATCCTCATTTCAAAATTATCAAATGTCGCAGTTCCATCGCCACAGGGAGATTTTCTTGTTGTTATTTTAAGTTTTTTAGTTGGCAAGGGAACAGGACCTGAAATTGTAATTCCTGATTTCTTTGCAAGTGATTCAATAGACTTGCAAATATTGTTAATTGCTTCTATATTTGTGCTATTTAATTTTATTCTAACTTTCGCCATACTTAATAGAATTTAATGTTTGTTTAAAAACCTTTTTATACTTATTTTTTATTATAATAAATAGAGGTGAATAATGACAGAAGTTTTTGCTCAAATAAGTTACATCATATTAGTTGTTTTAGGAGTTTCAATAATAATGAGATTTCTTAAGCAACCGTTAATAATAGGTTACATAATTTCAGGTGTGATAGCAGGGCCTTTCTTTTTAGGAATAATCCCTAAAATTGAAACACTAAATGTTTTTTCTGATTTAGGTATAGCATTATTATTATTTATTGTTGGTTTACATTTATCTCCTAAAGTAATTAAAGAGGTTGGAAAAGTTTCATTAGTTACAGGAATAGGACAAATATTATTTACTTCTATTGCAGGATTTGCAATTTCTTTACTTTTGGGTTTTTCATATTTAACATCTCTTTATATTGCTATAGCTTTGACTTTTTCTTCTACAATTATTATAATGAAGCTACTTTCAGATAAAGGAGATCTTGAGAGTCTTTATGGAAAAATATCTATTGGATTTTTACTTGTACAGGATTTGGTTGCAATTCTAATTTTGATCGTAGTTTCTGCTATATCTTCAGGAGGAGATGTAGTAAGTCAGATAGGCCTGACATTATTGAAAGGAGTTTTAATCATTTTATTTTTATTGCCAATAAGTCTTTATTTATTGCCTAGATTCCAGGAATTTTTTGGAAGATCTCAGGAGTTTTTGTTTGTGTTTTCTTTAGCCTGGGGATTAGGAATATCTTCTTTGTTTTATTATTCAGGTTTATCTATTGAAGTAGGAGCTTTGATTGCAGGTGTTTTACTTTCTGTTTCTCCATATAATTTAGAGATAATTTCAAGACTTAAACCTTTAAGAGACTTTTTCATTATTTCATTTTTCCTTTTACTTGGGGCACAAATGGCAATAGGGAATATCACTCAATATCTAATACCTGCAATAATACTTTCTGCTTTTGTTTTGATAGGAAACCCTTTTATTGTAATGTCGTTAATGGGAATTTTAGGTTATACTAAAAAAACAGGATTTTCGTCAGGATTAACTGTTGCACAAATTTCAGAGTTTTCTTTGATACTTATTGCTTTGGGAGTGAAAACAGGACACTTAACAAATGATATCTTGTCGTTTGTAACACTTGTGGGTTTGATAACAATTGCAGGTTCTACATACATGATTATTTATTCTAATGAAATTTACTCTAAAATATACCATAAATTATCTTTTTTTGAGAAGAAAAAAATAAGGAAAAACAGGAAACTCAAAAAAGATTATGATGCTATTTTATTTGGTTATAATAGAATTGGATTTAGTATTTTAAGGGCTTTAAAAAAAATAAAAAAGAGTTATTTAGTTGTTGATTTTAATCCTGATGTAATTTCAAGTTTAAGAAAACTTAGAATTCCTTCTTTATATGGGGATGTTGATGACGAGTTTTTATTAGAAGAGCTTTCTTTAGATAAGTTAAAAATAGCTGTTTCTACTATTCCTGAATTTGGAACAAATGAACTTCTTATAGAAACAATTAAACGGAAAAATCCAAAAGCTATTATTGTTGTAAGAGCACATACTATTAAAGATGCTTTAGACCTTTACAAAAAAGGAGCTAATTATGTTTTAACACCTCATTTTTTAGGTGGAGAATATGTTGCAGATATGATACAGCATAAGAGATTAAAGGAAGGCGGATATAAAAAGGAAAAAGAAGAACATATCAAGATGCTGATTGAAATGCTTGAAAAAGGACACAGACATCCTGAGGTTAAGAGAGATTAAGGTTTTTCTATTTCTTCTCTTTTTTCTGCATCTGGTTTTTCATCAACTAAACCAAGTGCAACAAAAACCAAATCAAAGAATCTTAACACAAATTCTAAAATAATTATAAATACAAGATATAAAAATATGTTTTCTATGAATAAAGGAACCTGTCCTATGTGTTCTACTACTCTTGAAAATTCAAAAAAGCTTGGGTTTAATATAAATACAGATAAAAGTGTTAAAGGAATTATTTTAGCTACTTCTTGAGCAACATCTTGCCCGTATTTTGGAACATAAGCAATCATTCTTATTGCTCCTACAATTATAACTGTAAGAAAGATGATTGTTTGAACATCTAAATCTGAAGATAATATTGTAAGAAAAGAACCAAATGCTATAAATCCTATGAAAATTATGATTGGAAGAATAATAATATATTCAATAAGAAATAAAATTCCTGCAAGAAGTTTAGTTGAAAATGTGTTTTTTGACCTATTATATTTATTTAGGTTTAATTCAATGATATTTTTCTTTCCAATAAATCTATAAAATTTCCATATTAAAACAGCATAAATAACTATTAAAACTATCAATAAAAACATATTTATGAAACTTTGAATATATGAAGGAAATAAAGCCAGAAAATCTATATATGCTTGCGTAATACTTGAACTAAGAGTACTCACCTCTGCCATGATTTAATATAGTAATGATTATTTTTAAATTTATTGAAATGAGGGGAATTATTAAATAATTTTATTTGAGAAGGAGATTGGATACAGAAGTTTTAAATATAATATTTCTTTGTTTTAGATATGATTGATATAAAAGATTTGAGGGAAAACCCAGAGGTTTATAAGAAAAATAATAAGAAAAAAGATAAATCTATGAAGATTGTTGATGTGGTTTTAGAGATTGATGAAAAATGGAGAAAGCTCAAATATAAAGCAGATAGTTTGAGAAGTGAAAGAAATAAAATTTCTGAGGAAATTAATAAAGCTAAAAAATCTAAAGATGAGGTAAGGGCAAAAAAATTGATTAAAAAAGCTCAAGAAATTCCTGATAAGATTAAAAAAATTGAAGATAGAGAAAAATCCCTTTATGAAGAACTTAAAAAATCCCTTTATGAAATTCCTAATTTAATGCATCCTAAAGTTCCTAAAGGTAAGTCTGATAAAGATAATCCTGTTGTCAGGAAATGGGGTAAACCTAAAAAATCTAATGTTAAAAATCATGTTGAAATTATTGAGGATTTAGATTTAGGTGATTTTGAAGCTTCTTCAAAAGTTTCTGGTAATGGTTTTTATTATTTAAAGAAAGATTTGGCTTTATTAAATCGGGCTTTGATTAATTTTACAATTGATTTTATGCATAAAAAGAAATATGATTATATTGAACCTCCTTTAATGATAAATAAAAATATTGTTTCTGCTGCAGGTGATTTAACTGCTTTTAAAGATGCAATTTATAAGATTGAAGGAGAAGATTTGTATTTGATTCCAACTGCAGAACATTCGCTTTTAGGAATGCTTTCAGATAAAACTATAAAAGAAGAAAAATTTCCTTTGAAGTTTTTTGGATATTCAATGTGTTTTAGGAAGGAAATAGGAAGTCATGGGATTAATGAAAAAGGACTTTGGAGAACACATCAATTTAATAAAGTAGAGCAGTTTATATTTTGTAAACCTTCTGAATCTTGGAAACTTTATGAGGAACTTATGAAAAATACAGAACAATTAATGAAATATTTGAATTTACCTTATAGAGTTATTGAAATTTGCACAGCTGATTTAGGTGATTGGAAATCAAGAAGTAATGATATTGAGGTTTGGAGACCTACAACCCAAACCTATGAAGAAGTTGCTTCTCTAAGTAATTGTACAGATTATCAGGCAAGAGATTTAGATATAAAAGGAATAAGTAAAAAAGGAGAAAGATATGTTTTACATACTTTGAATAATACTGCCTTAGCAACTTCAAGAATAATGGTTGCAATTTTAGAGAATTTTCAGAATAAAGATGGAAGTATTTCAATACCTAAGAAACTTCAAAAATATATGTATGGGAAAAAGAAAATCTTGTCTAAATAATTCAAATTTTAATAGTCCATAATATTTCGTAGAATCTATAAGTTCTTTGCGTGCATATCTTTGAACCATTTTATAACCTTCAATAAAATTTATTGCAGTACAAAGTTCTTTTATTATTTCATAAATGTTTACTTTTTGAATTGTTTAGAAAGCTTTAAAAATAAAAATCAGTATTCTTATAGTATTGCCTACGTGGTCTAACGGCTATGACTCATCCCTGTCGCGGATGCGACCCGGGTTCGACTCCCGGCGTGGGCGT
>CAZKZO010000006.1:0-12787 GCA_964557325.1 Candidatus Woesearchaeota archaeon
AATTTCACGAGCATTGGAATAAATCCAAGGATCAAGTCTTCCGTAAATTGTTTGACTAAAATTCTTCCTTAAATTAAATGTATTCGCCCACATCATATAAGAATTCCATCCTTGGGAAATTTTCTTAATCTTTTTTTCAGAAATCTTTCCATTTAAAAAACAATTAATTTTGTTTTCCATATTTTTAATGTTTCTTCTTCTTGGAAGTTTAAAATAATAAAAATTTCTATATCCAACAAAGTCTACCCCTTTAGATAAAAAAATGATTTTAGATTTTTCTGGATGAAGTTCAATTTTTAATTGTATTTTCAAAAATTTATTGATTTTCTTTTTCCATATATTCAACTGTTCTTTTGATTCGTAAAGTAAGACAAAATCATCAACATATCTTATGTAGTATTTAACTTTTAATTTGTGTTTAACAAATTGGTCTAATTCATTAAGATAAACATTGGCAAAAAACTGGCTAGTAAGATTACCTAAAGGCATACCTTTCTCTTTAGGATTATCATAAACGTTATTCTTTAAAATCTCTTTAATCAACGCCATTAATTTATTATCTTTAATATTCTTTCTAATTAACCCTTTCAAAATTTGGTGATTGACTTCATTGAAATAATGTCTAATATCTGCCTTAAGGCAATATCCATAAGAAGAAAAATTATTAGTGACTTTTCTTCTAAATTTTTCAAATCTCCTTGTTGCAAAAAGATTTCCTTTATTTCTCCTATTCGCGCAAGAATCATAAATAAAGGTTTTATCAAAAATAGGTTCAATTACATTTACGATAGCGTGGTGAACGACCCTATCGCGAAAATCTGATTTTGAAATCTTACGTGTTTTTGGGTCGCGCAGAATAAATGTTTTGAGTGGTTTTGGTTTATATGTCTGGTTTTTGAGTTCATAATGAAGTGTCTTTAGATTTTTTCCCAAATTTTTTTCAAATCTAATAACATCATGTTTCTTCGTTTTTCCTTTTCTTGCTTTTTTCCATGCAAAAATTAAATTTTTTAAGGAATAAATTTTAGGATAAAGTTTTTTGTAAGATTTCATTATAATAAATCCTAGCAGCTAAGCCATTCTGCCGTTATCATTAGAATTGCCAAGATTCCTGTTGTTGGAATTCAAATCCGGGCCGTCGTTGAGACACAACCTGGAGAGACGACATCTATAGCCAATTTACCGATTACCACCACTGCTTCAAGTTTCACAAATAGTATATAAACGCTACTAATTGTCGCAGTTGAATTTTACTAAATAAATTAGCGTGTGGCCTAACTGATACTAAAATGTAAAACTTTAGTTAGCTAGGAAACTTAAAAAGAAAAAATATTTTATAAAACTAATCTTTTATGCCTTTCCTCTCAAAACTGATTCTGCTCTATCATATCGCTCTTGCAAATCTGAGAGTTCTCTTTCTTTTGATTCTCTAAGTTTTCCCAAATAATCATCAAATTCGGCGCGAGTGCCTCCGGCACTAACAACAACCACCCTGCCGTAATCACCAGAAACGCCAAGATACCTGAGGAGGGAATCCAAAACCGGGCCGTCGTCGAGACACAACCTGGAGAGACGGTTACTTCCAGTATAAAAAGTTTTTTCTCCACCATTTTCAAAAATAGGCATTCCTCTTTCATCTTGTCTTGTGAATTTTTTATAATTATTTTCAGGTCTTAATTCAGGAGCTTCAAACATTTCAGTTTCACCGTCAACTAAAAAGTTTAATCCGTAAGCAGAATTTCCATCTTGTCTTAATCTTAATCCATTTGCAACAATTGGCTCTTCCAAATCAAGTCCTCTCTCTTTGGCTTTTCCTTCCAAATACCTTGCCAATCTGTCATTAAGTTCATAAGAGTCGCCCTCACCTCTCAATACTATAGAAGGCGTATCCACATATATTCCTTTTAAAAAATCTTCATCTTCTAATCTAATTTGATCTAATTCTGGAAGAGAAGCTGTTCTTATCCCAATTTGATTAAGCAATAAAACCTTAAATAAATTAGAACCTTTTATTGGAACACTTAAGGTATTTCTTGCTCTTTGATTGTCATATTGACTTACTGCCTCTTCATATCTTACTTGTTGGTCTTCCGACAAGAAATTTGCTTCTAAATAAGGAACGTTTTTAGGTGCGAATCTTAATGTTTTTTCCATATTTTGAATATAAATCATAGGTTTATAAATCTTTCTATTATGTTACTATTATAGAATTACATTAAATTACTCCGATTATTAAACTTCAAGCCTTTCACTAAACTCACCAGAAATATTTTCAAGCATTTTTTCCTTAACTTTTTCTTTATCTTTGCTCCATTCTTTATGTCCTAAAACCCAGCCAAGTTTAACTAAAGCAGTTTCAGAAAGCATATCTTCCAAAAATATTACTCCAGTATTTAAAATTTCACGAGCATTGGAATAAATCCAAGGATCAAGTCTTCCGTAAATTGTTTGAGCTGTTGCGCAAACAACAATTCTTTTTTTCTGAATTTCTTTAAGTTTTTTTAGCCATGATTTTCTTGCTTTTTTAGTTGGAACATGTCCTAAACCACTCATCTCTAAAACAATTCCTTTATACTTCTTACTGGCATAATAATCCAAAATATCAGGATTTTGCCCGGGATAAATTTTAACCAAAGCAACTTTTTCTTCAAATTTTAAATCTGTTTTAATAGGATTAGTTTTTCCTTTTTTCCTTAAATTATATTCAGAAATCTTTTCAATTGTATCACCATATATCTTAGCAAAAGGCTTTCCATTTATCGTCTTAAAAGCATCTCTTCTTGAAGTATGCATTTTTCTTGCTTTTACAGCAGGAATTGCATAACAAAAATCATCATTGATACTGCCATGCCCAACAAGCATAACTTCTGCAATATCAGAAATAGCAGCTAAAGCAGCACACTCTAAATTTAAAGTTGCATCACTACTTGCTCTATCAATACTTCTCTGACTATATGTCAACACCACAGGCTTATTTAAATTCTTAAGCATAAAACTTAAAGCAGAACCAGTATAGTGCAAATAATCTGTTCCATGAGTAATAATTAAACCTTTGATGTTTTTTTCGCTCAAAATCTTTTTTGAAATTCTTGCAATTTTTTGCCAATCTTTATAACCCATATCTTCAGAAGCCCTCATAAAAGGAATTTCAACTTTAACAACATTAACTTTATTAAAAATTTCAGGATAAAACCTAAACAAATCTTCAGGATTTTCAAGAGGATGGACACCTCCTGTTTTGCTATCTAATTTAGAAGCAATAGTTCCTCCTGTAATAATCATAGCAATACAAGGTTTTTTAGAATCTTTTTTTAAAGAGAATTCTTTTCCTTCTTTCTCTTTGAATTTCTCAAGAACTTTTATCTCTAAAACATCTTTTTTCTTAAATCCAATATTATATCCTGAATCCAGTTTTAAAAGAACAATTCCTTTCTCATAAGGAGCTTCAAGTAAAATACCTGTATAATTCTTTTTAGTTAAAACAACCTCTACTTTATCTCCTGATTTTGCTTTATCTGCCATTTTTAATGTTTTTGTAAAGTTTTTAATTTTTTTATCTTTAATTTTCCTTTATTTGTCTTAGATAATTCATTATAAGCTCTTCTAGCAATTTCGATTTGTGCATCTATAAAAGAATTTAATTCAGCTTTCCAACTATCTGAATTCTTCACATGTCTTGCCCATCTTATAATTTGCTCTTTATGTGTTTTGTCTCTCATTTTCCAAACCTTAATTTCCTTATTTTATCTTTGATTAATTCAATTTTATCTTCATCTATCTTTCCTTCGTAAATAATCCTTAAATGTTGTGCATCTTCTAAATCTTTCTCAGCTTTTAAAAATTCCTCTTTAAAAGCAATATTTCCTTCTATTGATGAAAAATAAATATCTAATTTTGTAAAAGGAATTTTTTGTCTTGAATCTAATTGTTCTTCGTCTAATTCATCTTTTGCAAATTTAAGTTCCATCTCTGGCAAAAATTCTCCTTTCCGCGTGTATCTGATACTATTTCCTTCAATTAAATAATCTCTATAAACAATTTCTCCTTTATCAGACTGCATACATTCAAATCTTTTTTTCATTAAATCTTTATGCAATTTCAGAAAATCTTCCAAAGAAAGTTTTTCAATAATCATGTCAATATCTTCTGTTCCTCTTGTTCTTCCATGAGCAATTGCTACAAATCCGGAACAAATAATATATTTACAATGCTTCTCAACAACCTCACAAAAATCTTCCACAAATAAATCAAGTATGTTTTTTTCGGAAATTCCTCTTCTCATAATACTCTTAATTTAAGCACATATAAAAAATTATCTAAACCAGGAGCATGTCTAAAAAATAATTATAATGTAATTCACCTTATTTTAAAAACTAAAAGAAATGGGCTATAAATGAAATCTAAATAGATAATGCAACACAATGATTTAAATTTTACACTTTATGAATTAAAGTGTTTATGCAGAAATTAATAAAAAAATTCAATAATTATGCCAAAAACAAAAATTAAGGCTAAAAAACCTATAACTAACCAATTTGTAGGGATAGAATATTCTGGTTTTCTATCTCCTAATTCCTTTGCTTTTTTAACCATTAAAAGCGAGGTTATCGAAATCAAACTTCCAGATATCACACCACCCATTGCTAAAATTTTTGTAAAAGAAAAAAACTCAAAAGCAATTAATTTTATTATAATAAAAACCAAAACAGGCCCAATAGCAGATAAAAACCAAGAAGTTTTCTTACTCATCCTATCGTCAAATCTAAAATTCTCTTCCAAAGCATTTCCTAAAGCAAGATAAGAAGTAAACATAGTTAAAATACCTAACAAAACAAAAAATACCCCTAAAGAAAGTGTAGCAATCTCTGGTGTCTGTGCTCCTTGAGAACCTACAATTACAAAAGTAAATAAAGAATAAAATAAAACAGAAATAATTGAACTTACAATCAAAATTTTCTTCATCAATTTTTTATCTTTTTTATTTAAAACTAAATTTATTTCAGGAATGGCATAAAAGCTTGTTAAAGCAAAAAGAACAACACCTAAAGGAAGAAAAACATGTGTATGATTAAAAGTTATTAAATTTGATATTTCAACATGCTTAATAAAAATAAAAAATATAAGAGCTAATAAAAAAAGAACTAGACTCACTCCTAATTTTTCAAAGTGTTTTAAAGCTTTTAACCCTTGCCACAATAAACCAGACATAACAACTCCTGTTAAAATGGCAAACTGAAAACCATACAAGTTATTTCCAAAAATAAGGAAGCTTAAACTTTGACCTATACCTAACATATATGCTATTAAAGCTGCATAAATATGAAAAATGATTGCAAATTCTGCAACAAATCTTCCTTTTCTACCAAGATATTTATTTGCATAACCTGCAATTTGGTGTTTTTTCTTTGTTCTAAGAACAATCTCTCCTAAATATAAATTTACTGTCAATACAATAGAACCTAATAATAAAATATAAGAAAGTGCTACAAAAAAACCAGCTTTTGCTGCTACATAAGGTATTCCTAAAACACCTGCACCTATTGTTGTCCCTACTAAAACAGATACCCCCATATAAAATTTAGCCTTGCTTTTTGATTCCATTCTCTTTTAAAAAACGGGCTTGCTAGGATTCGAACCTAGATCAACGGGGCCGAAACCCGGTATTCTATCCATTAAACTACAAGCCCTAATAAAACACAGAAAAAAGAGAATAAAAAGGTTTTTATTTGTGCATATGTTTTATTTTTTATGGTATTAAGAAAACATCATAAATGGCTTATTGGAAGTTTTAGTTCACTAATTATAATTTTTATGATTACAATAAGTATTTTCACATACATGATTTTTATCAGACAAGAAATTAATTACAATCTTTTAAATGACAAAATCACAAATCTGGAAGTTGAAACTCATTCAAGCATAAATGAAATCTCTTCAAGTCTTATGCAAACAAAAGAAACTGTCAATGTATTAAGCACTGAAATAGGGGGTATTAGTGAAGAGTTTAGTGAATTAAAAGCTTCAGTTGGAGAGGATTTTTCAGGAATAATAGAAGATGCTATAAAATCAGTTGTAACTATCAGAACAGATATAAGTCAAGGAACAGGATTCATTATCACAGATGATGGATATGTTATTACAAACGCACATGTTCTATCACAAGCAACCCAGGTAGAATCTATTACATATAGCCAAGAGATTTTGCCTACAGAATTTATAGGTTATGATGGTGTACTAGATATTGCACTATTAAAAATAGAAGGCGATTACAATAAACTTAAATTAGATGATTCAGAAAATGTTGAAGTAGGAGAAAAAGTCATTGCTATTGGAAACCCTCTAGGACTACAATTCAGTGTTTCACAAGGGATTATTTCAGCAGTTCACAGAGAAGGACCTAATGAAATAAAAGCATATCTTCAAACAGATGCTGCATTAAATCCAGGTAATTCAGGAGGGCCTTTAATAAATAAAAAAGGAAAAGTTATAGGGATAAATAATTTTAAAATTGGCGGAAGCGAAAGTCTTGGGTTTTCACTTGAATCTAATTTTATAAAAAATTCAGTAAACAAAATTTCAGCAGAAGCTTTAAATTCAACATTAATTTAATGTCTTTTTTGAAAAAACTAAGTTTTGAATTGTAAACATTTATAAAAATCTGTAAATTTATACTTCCACATGGAAAAAAGATTAACTATACTAAAACCATTTCTTAAAAACCCAAATAAAAATGTCAATTAAAAAATCGCAAGAAGGAATAACAATAAAAAAATCAGAAGACCTAAGTAAATGGTATTCTGAAGTAATCGAAAAAGCAGAACTTGCAGACTATGCTCCTGTCAAAGGATTTATGATTATCAGACCAAACGCATATTTTATTTGGGAAAAAATACAGGATTACTTTAACACAGTTATTAAAAAAATAGGTGTAGAAAACGCTTATTTCCCTATCTTAATACCTGAATCTTTTTTCAGAAAAGAAGCTAAGCACGCAAAAGGATTTTCCCCTGAACTCGCATATATAAAAAATTCAGAAGGAGAAAAACTTGCTTTGCGACCAACTTCTGAAACAATAATGTATGATTCATATTCTAAATGGATACGTTCTCACAGAGATTTACCTTTAAAATTAAACCAATGGTGTAATATCATAAGATGGGAGGTAAAACAAACAAGGCCTTTCTTGAGAACACGTGAATTCTTATGGCAAGAAGGACATAATGTATTTGAAACAGAAAAAGAAGCTGAGCAAGACATAAATAAAATAATAAAAGAATATAAAAAACTTTCAGAAGATTTACTTGCAGTTCCTGTTTTAATGGGGAAAAAATCAAAAGCAGAAACATTTGCAGGTGCAGAAAAAACAATGACTATAGAAGCATTAATGCCTGACGGAAAAGCATTACAATGTGGAACTTCACATAATTTAGGGCAAAATTTTGCAAAAGCATTCGATATAAAATACAAAAATGAAGATGAAAAAGAAAAATTTGTATGGCAAACCTCTTGGGGAATTTCAACAAGACTTATAGGTGCTGTTATTATGGTACATGGAGATAATAAAGGATTGGTTCTTCCTCCAAAAATTGCAAAAAACCAGATAGTAATAGTCCCTATCTTATTTGAAAAAACCAAAAATAAAGTTTTAAAAAAATCAAAAAACATTTTAAATAAGCTAAAAAAACACCGTGCTATGATAGATATAAGAGAGGATTATTCTCCAGGGTGGAAATTCAATGAATGGGAATTAAAAGGTATTCCTCTTAGAATTGAAATAGGTCCAAAAGACATTGATAAAAAACAAGTAATAGCTGTAAGAAGAGATACAGGGAAAAAAGAAATCATTAAAGAAAAAAACCTTGAAGAAAAAATCCCTTTAATTCTAAAAGATATTCAAAAATCTCTTTTTAGAAAGGCTGAAAAATATTTAAAGGAAAACATAACCTCTGCAAAAACCTTAAAAGAAATGGAAAACAAAATCAACCAAGGAAAGATTGTAAAAATCTATTTTTCAGATAATAAAAAAACAGAAGAAAAACTCCGTGAATATACAAAAGGTGCAACTTCAAGAATCGTAGAAACAGGGAAAAAAGGAAAATGTATTATCACTGGAAAACAAACAGATGCAATAGGTTATTTTTCAAAAAGCTATTAACACATTTACATCTTAAATAATGTTCTCTTTTAATTTAAATTGATTACCTTTCCTGAAGAACAGCTTCTAATTCAAGTTCAAGTCTTAAAGTTGTCTGAAAAAGCTTACCAAATTCTTTTTCTAAAAACTCCTGTTCTTCAAGTGATGAATCACTTAATTTTTCATTCAATGTTGTTTCCATTTTCAAAACAATTGCCAAAAAACAAACTTAACATTAAACCTAAATTAAACTAATAGAAAAATTTACTAATTAATCCAGGCTCAAAAAAGTCTGAATTAAATAGAGCAATTAATATATTTAGTTGATTTAACAGATGTCTTACTAAAAAATCTCCATAAACTCTTTTTTTCAAAAACACCTGCATCCATACACAAAAACAATAAAAAAGCTTTTTTATAAGTTTCTAAAATTATTTCTTATTAATTAGTGATTAATTCTTCTAAATTTTCTCTGAATTTTTCTAAATCTCCTGTCTTCATCTGTCCTCCAACAGCCTCGTCATGTCCTCCACCCCTAGCATTATCAATTCCTTTAATAGCTTCTAAAAAAATATTTTTAGCATTCTTACCCCTCATAGATATATTTGCCTTAACACCTTTAACATAAACAGTAACAATAATTTTCTTTGGAAACATATAACTTAATTCATTTGCCAAATCACTACTTATACTTAAATCCCCTCCATACTGAAAAAATAATAGCTTATCTTTTTCTCCCAGGTTTTTCACTGCTTTTTCAATTAATAGTGTATATTTTGAATTTATTTGTCCATATCTCTGGTGCATTGTTCTATTTTTGGCATTTTCTTCCAAAACCTCATATGGATTTTTTACCTGCATTAAAAATTTCATCATCTTCACAACATTTGTTGTTCTATCTTTAAGTGCAAAACTAAAAATCCTTGCCATCCTTCCTATTTCAGATTTATAAAAAATATCAAAAGGATTTTTTTTATTTATTGCTAAATCAGGATATTTTTTTATAAAATCCTTATAAAAATCAGGGATAAAAGAATCTGCAATAGAACCTGCCACAGCAAGCCATAAATCATCTTTTTTCCTTGAAATCTGATAACAAATAGCTGTAACTGGCTCTTGTGATTTTGTTTTATTAAATAAAGGATTATAATAATTCACATAATCAGGAATATAAAAATCCCCTAAAGAATGATGGTCTATCCAAACAATAGGTATATTATGCTCCTCTGCCTTTTTCAAAAAACTATCAGAAACAATTGGCTTGTCTAAAATAAAAATATAGTCAGCATTTAATTCATGAACTTTTCTAAAATATTCTTCTGAAAGTTCTGGAAAAGACCTTATAGGTACGCCTTTTCCTCTTCCAAGATATCTTTGAAGTATAAGAAACGAACAAAGTCCATCAGGATCATTATCAAAAAAGAACAAAGGCTGTTGAGAACATTCAAGGTGTTCTCTTATTTCATGAACTTGTTTTTTTGTTAGCATTTAACCAATACTCTTTCCAATAAGGATTTTTTCCTTTAAAGTTTTTAATTCTCTTAAAATAGAATCAATCAAATCTTCATTTTTGAAAATTTCTTTTAAATTTTCTCTGCCAATATTAAATATTTTTTCAAGCGATTCAAAGTGTGTGGAAATTGATTTTATATCTTTATCAAGAAGGTTTGTCTTTGAAAGTATTCTTATTCCTTTTGAAGAAATTGGCTTATCAGTAGTTTCCTCAAAAAGTATCCTTGAAATATTTGAAGTTTCCAAAAGAAAATCTGAACTCATTTCTTCCAAAAGCCTGTTTGCTTTTGAAATATTTTCTATGTAATCTTTAAGAATCAACTCTCTTTCATGACCAATATTTCTTGTCAACTCTTTTAATCTCATGCTTACAATTTGGCCTTCTTTTCCAAGCTCTACAAGATATCTTTTAACCTTATCAGAAATTCTTCTTATTGTTTCTGCATTCTGCAAAACACCACATACATCACTTATAGAAACTAAATTAGTTATTTCCAAAATATTAAGATGAGAAAGCAAATCATCAAAAATATCTTTTTGTTTTTCAAGTATTTGCAAAGTTTCAGCAGCCCTTCTTAAAATTTCTGAAGTCTGCTCAAGAAAATAATTTTGATCTTTAAAATAAAGTGTAATCTTATTCTTTCTTTCAGAAACAGCAATAGTGATTGTATCAAATTGCTTTGCAGTTCTTTCTGCTGCCTTATGACGTGTTCCTGTTTCCTTTGTAGATGTTTTTATACTTGGTCTTAAAAGAGTATTTGCAGAAAGTATTTTTTTAAAATCACTAGAAAGAATAATTGCCCCATCCATTTTAGCAAGCTCTACAAGTCTTTGAGAACTGAATTTTGAATTAATTCTAAATCCTCCTTCTATAATTTTAGAAATTCCTTCTTTTTCAATAACTATCAAAGCACCCATTCTTGCCCTTAAAATATCATCAAGAGCTGTCCTAATAGAAGTTCCTGGAGAAAAAAGCTTTAAAACATCTATAAAAGTCTTATTTTCATTTTCTTCATTAACATTAGTTTTTATTGCCATAATTAAAAAAAACACCAAATCTATATAAATTTTTAGCCAGTAAAAATTATCTGCCTGCAAAATATGTTTTTTTGTATGCAAATATTTTTAAACAAAAATTTCATAATAAAAATATGAATAAATGGTTTGAACTTATATTTGGACTTATATTGCTGGTAGTAGTAATCTTAATAGCATGGTATTCTTCAGCATATTCATGGGTATTTTTTGGAAAAGATTTTAATTTCTTACATGCTGCATGGGTATTTCTTAAGGGAGGAATTTTTTGGTTTGCCACTATGATTGCTATATTATTTATTCTTTTAGGAATAAACGATATCAAAGAATAAGCAAATAAAAATTCTGAATAAAGTATAAATAAAAAATAAAAATCAAATAATTTTAATTTTATTTAAGGAGTAAACCAAAGATAACAGCTACTGCTCCGCCAATTAATGGAAGATAATATTCATTTCCCCAAAATTGACCAATAACTGAAACAAGTCCTCCTAAAACTATAAGCAGTTTAAGACTTTTTGCATTCATTTTTAACCTCTTTTATTTAATTATATTTATTAAAAGAAAGAGGTGTATTTAAAATTAACTAAATAAGAATAATTAAGCCTGCTTCAATAATTGCAGCCAAAATAAGAAGAGGAAGAACAATAAATAAGAATGATTTCAATGATCTAAAAAAATCTTGAGAAAAAACATTATATCTTTTTTTCATAACTTTTCTGAGTTTTTTATTATATATAAGAGCAACAATAATCACAGGCAGGTAAAACAAAACCAGTAAAAATGACATTGCAGAATTTTTTTTCCAGTAAAACTTGACAGGCTCTGAAATAAGCCAAAATCCTAATTTTAAACCCAATCCAAGAGATATAAATAAAGCAGGTAATTCAAAAATTCCATGAGGTAAAATTCTCCATAATACAAAAGCACTTTCTGCTTTAATAACTTCAAAAGCAACATAACCCAATAAATAACCATTAGCAGAAGCAGTAATTATTGAAAAAATTCCCAGCACAATTCCATAAATCATTCCAAAAAAACTGCTCTGTAAATTATTAGAAAAGATAAACCATGCCAACTCAGAATAAGACATTTCTTTTGTCTGAGAAAGTAAGTCTTCTATAAAAGAATCTATAATCTTTGTAAAGCTTTCAGGCACAGGAAAAATAAATGCAAAAATCAAAAATACAAAAAATACCAAAATAATAAAATAAATATAATTCTTAGAATCTCTTAAATAATTTAAAGATTCTTTAAAATTTTTCCTAAAAAAATTTTCATTCATTTTAACTAAAGCTTTGGCTTATATATTTAATTTTTCTCTTGTATTTTTTTCTTATATAAAAGCCATAAGCCAAACCAGTTAAAAGCCCTCCTAAATGGGCAGTATTTCCTATTGGAATATCTCCTGCAATAGAAATCAACCATAAAACAATAAGAATACCTGGTGCAGCATATTTCATTTTAATAGGAATCGGAATAAACATGATGTAAACAGGAAGATTAGGTGTTAAAAGCATCAATAAACCGATTAATCCGAAAAGAGCGCCTGAAGCTCCTACAGCAGGAAGTCCTGAAGGATAAATCAGTTCTATCAAAATATATAATAAACTTCCAACCAAACCAGCACCAAGATAAAAATAAAGATATCTTTTAGGCCCAAGTATTTTTTCAACAAGACTGCCTATAAAGAGAAGTGAAAACATATTAGCAAATAAATGAAATAATCCTCCATGCATAAACATACTTGTAATAAATGTCCATAATCTAAATTCTTCTATATTTGTTAATGAAATTGCAATATTTTCAAGGAGAAATTTTTCTGGAAAGAAAAGCATAATTAAAAAAAACACTGTATTTATGACAATAATCCAAAGTGTAATGCTTAATCCGCTTAAAGGACTTTCTCTTTTAGATTCAAAAACAGAATTTTTGCTCATTTTAAAGAATTACTTTTTCTTCTTTTTTGAAGATTTTTTAGATTTTGATTTAGATTTTTTAGATTTCTTTTTAGATTTGGTTTTTTTCTTAACTGGCTTTTTCTTTGTAGTTTTTTTAGATTTCTTTTTAGATTTGGTTTTTTTCTTAACTGGCTTTTTCTTTGTA
>CAZKZO010000006.1:12887-25020 GCA_964557325.1 Candidatus Woesearchaeota archaeon
TTTTTTAGATTTCTTTTTAGATTTGGTTTTTTTCTTAACTGGCTTTTTCTTTGTAGTTTTTTTAGATTTCTTTTTAGATTTCAAGGATTTTTTATCTGTCTTCTTTTTTGCCCTTTCCTTTGCTTTTCTCTTCATAGTCTTTCTTCTCTTTCTTTTCCTTTTAAGAGCTTTTTTCTTAAACTCTTTTTCACGTTGTTTTCCAATTCTATTTTCTTCTTTTTTAATTTCTTCATTTATAATTTCCAAATCTCTAAAAATTTTCTTTTTCTTTTTTTTCAATTCCCTTATAAGTTTAGAATTATTTTTAAGCTGGAAAACAGAACCGCATTCCTGACAGGTAAAATCATGATAAAGTGCATTTTCTTCTTTCAGTTCAATCTTACATCTTTCACAAATATAAAACCTATTTTGCTCTCTACTTTTTAACTGATTATTAACCTGTTCTAATCTTTTTATCTTATATGATTTTAAAAATTCAAGAGCTCTCAAAGCTTCTATTTTCCAAAAATAAGTGTACCATCCTTTTTTCTTGTCTCTTTTTCTTATACTTGAAACCAAACTATAATCTGCAATCTTATAAAGTATATTCCTTGTTTGATTTATAGTAATATCTAATTTCTTTGCAATTAAAAATTCATTGACATATTTTTTTATACTCAGTAAATCAACAATTTCTTCTGATTGCTTACCTGCAACGATAAAAACTACTTCTTTCAAAAGAAAATTCAAATTCTTTTTTTTATGATTTTTATTTTGAGATGATTTATCTTTTTTTGTATTGGTCTTTTCTAGGGATTTCTTTGAAATATTTTTCTTTTTTCCTTTAGTTTTTTTCTTAGACATTCTACATAATAAAAAGCATCTAAATATATACCTTTCGGTTAAAATTAAAGAAAATAAAAGTTTTTAAACCTATATCTCATTTTATATATATCATAAAAAATATGTTTGAATAATATTGTTTAAAAATGGGCTTATTTGGAAAAAATAAAAAAGGGGAAAAAAGGGAAGAAAAACCTTCTTTAGCACAATTACCTCGACTACCTGAACTAGATTCTTCTAATCAAAATAAAATGCATAAATTACCAAGTTTTCCTTCAAACTCAGTTGGAAATAAATTTTCTCAAGATAGTATTAAACACGCTGTGACTGGGAAAAGAGGTGAGGAAGAGGCATTTTATGCAGATGATTTCGACTCAGATAATGAGAGAATGATGCATGAGCCTCTAAGAAAACCAATGGTAAAAGAACTAGATGAAGAAATAGAAGCAGAAAAAATCACATCTCCTGAAATAGCAAGTTCAAAAATAAGACACATCAAAAGTTCTACAGAACCTATTTTTATCAGAGTAGATAAATTTGAAGATGCTATAAAAATATTTGACAAAGCCAAAAAACAAATTACAGATATAGAACATATTTTATCTGAAATAAACCAAATAAAAGAAAAAGAAGAAAAAGAATTACAAGAATGGATTAAAAATATAAAGTCAATAAAAACCAAAATAGAAAAAGTTGACAGAGATATTTTTTCTAAAATTTAAAATGAGTGAAAGTCTTATACATATTAAATTAGATTACAGAGAAGCTTTGATTTCGAAAAAAAGTATCCTCTCTTTAGAGATGGAAACATTAAAATTAATTAAAATTCTGGAAAATTACAGGAATTTAAGAATACATGAATTTACACTTAAAGAAAATTTAAAGAAGAAAATAAAAGAAACTACTGCAACTATAAGAAAGCTTGAAAGAACACTTCCAAAACTTAAAATACCTGAATATCTTAAAGAAGATTCTTCTTCAGAAAAAATAGAAAAAACACAATATTCTACATTAAAACATAAAGAAAGTAATGACATTGAATCTCAACTCCTTGAAATTCAAAAAAGACTTGATTCTCTACAAAGCCAAAACATCTGAATGTGAAGATTTGGTAAATATGAAATATCATGTAAAAATTTATAAAGATATGATAAAAAAGATTCAAAAATTTCAACATAGAAATAAACTTTCAATAGCAAATAATTTAAAACTTTAATTCTAAATAAAAACATGAATCGAAAAGAACTTATTAAAAAATACATTGATTTTTTTGAATCTAAAAAACATAAAAAAATACCCAATACATCTTTAATTCAGGAAAATGACCCTACAGTTTTATTTACAACTGCAGGAATGCATCCTTTAGTTCCTTTTCTATTAGGCGAAAAACACCCTTTAGGAAAAAAACTTGTCAGTGTGCAAAGATGTATGAGAACAACAGACATAGAAGAAATAGGAGATTTGGTACATCATAGCTTTTTTGAAATGCTTGGAAACTGGAGTCTCGGAGATTACTGGAAAAAAGAATCAATTGAAATGAGTTATGAATTCTTGATTAAAATTCTAGGAATTGAAAAAGAAAAACTTGCTATAAGTGTATTTAAAGGCAAGGGAGAAATTCCTAAAGACACAGAATCAGAAAAAGCATGGCTATCTCTTGGAATTTCGAAATCAAGAATAGCTTATCTTGGAAAAAAAGATAATTGGTGGGGGCCTGCAGGAAAAACAGGACCTTGTGGACCTGACACAGAAATATTTTACTGGGCAGGAAAAGGGGAAAACAAAAAACCTCCAAAAAAATTCAATCCTAAAGACAAAACATGGGTAGAAATTTGGAACAATGTTTTTATGGAATATAATAAAACAAAACAAGGTATGTTTAAACCATTAAAGCAAAAAAACGTTGATACTGGGATGGGTGTGGAAAGAACAGTAGCAATCTTAAATCATCTTAAAGATGATTATTTAACAGACAGCTTTAAGCCAATTATTAATAAAATTCAAAAACTTTCTGGAAAAAAATACAAAGAAAATGAAAAGCACTTTAGAATTATTGCAGACCATATTAAATCTGCTGTCTTTATACTGGCTGAAGATATTACTCCTTCAAATTCAGAACAAGGATATGTTTTAAGGCGCTTAATCAGAAGAGCAATTAGATATGGAAAACAAATAAACCTTGAAAACTTTAGCTCTAAAATTGCAAAAACCATATTTAAAATATATAGTGATTACAAAGAATTAAAAGATAAAAGAAACAAAATTCTCAAAGAACTTGAAAAAGAAGAAGAAAAATTTAATAAAACACTTGAAAAAGGTCTTTCAAAGTTCAAATCTCTTGTAAAGAACAAAAAAACAATATCAGGTAAAAATGCTTTTCTTTTATACCAAAGTTATGGCTTTCCAATAGAATTTACACAAGAACTTGCTAAAGAAAAAAATATTAAAGTTGATTTAAAGGAATTTGAAAAGGAATTTGAAAAACACAAAAAACTTTCACAAACTGCTGCAAAAGGTCGTTTTGCTTCGGGATTAGCAGACCATTCAGAAAAAACAAAAAAACTTCATACTGCCACACACCTTCTTAATAAAACTCTTAAACAAGTTCTTGACAAAAATATAAAACAAAAAGGTTCAAATATAAACCCAAAAAGATTAAGATTTGATTTTAATTTTCCACGAAAACTCACTAAAGAAGAAATAGAAAAAGTTGAAGAAATTGTAAATAAAAAGATTAAACAGGCTATTCCTGTAACAAAAAAAGAAATATCTCTAAAAAAAGCTTTAGAATTAGGTGCAGAAGCAGAATTTGGAGCAAAATATCCTAAAAAAGTTTCTGTATATACTATAGGTAATTTTTCCAAAGAAATCTGCACAGGACCCCATGTAAAAAACACAAAAGAAATAGGTAAATTCAAAATCATCAAAGAGCAATCAAGTGCAGCCGGGGTTAGAAGAATAAAAGCTATTATTGAATAGTTATCCTAAATAATACTCTCCAAATAAACCATATTTTTCTCTGAGTTTATTTAATCTCCAATTTCTAAAAAACATAAACTCTGCATTTCTAATTTTTTCCATTACTTTCGAATCCTTATATTCAGGAATATTTTCAGGAAGTGATTTTCCTTTAGACAAAATAAAAATCTTTGGAAGTGAATTTAAAACCACGTTATTTTCATAAATCAAAGAATCATCATTAATAATTGCTCTTCCTGTTGTTTCAATAAAACAATACCCACTATTAAATTTACTTTTATCCTTGGGACACTTAACTCCTAATGCTTCATGATTTTCTTCCTCATAATAAAATAAAGACGTGCCATAACCTATTTCTTTAAGTAAAAATGCTAAAAGTTGTGTTTTTTCACCACAAACACCTTTATTTTCATAAACAACTTCATAAGGGTATCTTGAATGATTAATTTCATTTCCTAAAAAAATTTCTGTTTGATTTGAAGATTGATAATGTATGCTCTGAACAAGACTCACTGCAATTCTTACTTGTTCAGAAGGGTCTTCTGTCAAATTTTGTATTTTTACAATCAAAGGCAAAAGAAACTGCCTTTGTATTTCATCATCTAAAGCATGGAGCTTAAAATCACTTTTAGAAATTTCTTCATCTCCATAAAAAGTAACTACTCTTGATAAATTAGACATATAGTCATTCACTTCCTTATAAACAGGGAAACTTAATTGTCTTTCCTCTCCTTTAAAAAAATAGGTCAAATTAACAATTTTCCTCTCATTATGATATTTAGAAACACAAGAATCTTCTGATTTTTGAAAACCTTCTTCACACCCACAAACAGAAGCTTTTTCCACCAAAATTTTGTTTTCACAATAATAAGGTTTAATTAAAGAACATGTTCCTTCAAAAGTCATGTCTCCACAAACAGAAAAATCTTGTGCAAAAACAAATGATAAAAACAAAACTGCAAACAAAGCTAAAATCATCTCTTTTTTCATTGTTAAAAAATACAATTTAAATTATAAAAAAGTATCTACTCTAAATAAAAACCAGGTTTGCCTGGCTTTGCTTTTTTAGATTTATTTTCAGGGTCTGCTTTTCCTGATTTTACTTCAGGATCATTAACTGCATAAACATTTATTTTAATCTTAGTTTTCTTTTCAATGAATTTTATTTTATCTTTATAAGAATCAACTTCATTAGGTAAAGCATAAACAAAAGCTTTTTCAGGCTTTTGCTCAATCATTTTCAAAACATGATTTATATCTTTAATCAACTTTTCAATATTTTCAGTTTCTTTTTCAAGAGTTTTATTTATCTTTTTCTCATCAACAACAGGCCATTTTTCAAGACTAATAAAATTTTTATTTCCTAACTTTTCCCATAATTCTTCTGTTAAATGAGGACAAAAAGGATGAAGTAACTTTAAAAAAATTTCTGCATTTTTTTTACTTGAGTTTCCTTCTTCAATATAACTGAAAAGTTCTCTTAATTTAATAACTGCAAGATTATAATTAAAACCATTAATGTCTTTTTCAATTTCCTTTATAGTTTTATTTACTTTATGTTCTATTAAAGCATTAGATTTAGAAAATTTTTGTTTTTCAAAATAATTCATAATTTTTTTTATAAATCTTAAAGCCCCTTCAATACCTTCTTCACTCCATTCAATATCTTTATTTGTTGAAGCAATAGAAACCAAAAATAATCTTGCAGTATCAATACCGTATTTTTTGGAAACTTCTTCAGGCAGGACAACATTTCCTCTTGATTTTGACATCACATATCTATCTTCACCATGGAGCATTCCCTGATTAAACAATCTTAAAAAAGGCTCATCAAACTCTAAATACCCTAAATCTCTCAATGCTTTTGTAAAAAATCTTGCATAAATTAAATGCATTGTTGCATGCTCAGCACCACCTATATATTGATTAATAGGCATCCAATATTTAATTTTACTCTTTTCAAAGGGTTTTTTATTGTTCTTATTATCACAATACCTTAAATAATACCAACTACTATCAAAAAAAGTATCCATTGTATCTGTTTCTCTTTTAGCATTTCCATTACATTTAGGACATTTTGTTTCTAGGAATTTTTTACTTGTTAATAAGGGATTTCCTTTGCCAAATTTTACTTTTTTAGGGAGTAAAACAGGCAGTTTTTTTTCAGGCACAGGAACAAGACCACACTTATTACAATAAACAACAGGAATCGGAGCACCCCAATACCTTTGCCTTGAAACAAGCCAATCACGAAGTTTATATTGAATAGTTTTCTTTGCAAATCCTTTTTTTTCTAAGAATTTTGTTATTTCTTTTTTTGCCTTACTACTTTCCATACCATTAAATCTATCAGAATTCACAATAATGCCCTCTCCTTCATAAGCACGAGGAAGGTGCCCTTTCCTAGAATAAATTTCAAAATCTTTTGGCTCAACACTAACCTTTATAGGAATATTATATTTTTCTGAAAATTCAAAATCTCTTTGATCATGTGCAGGAACAGCCATTACCATTCCACTCCCATAATCTGAAACAACAAAATTGCCTGCATATACCGGAATTTTTTCATTATTAATAGGATTTACAGCATAACTTCCCGTGAATACTCCTTCTTTTTCTCTTTCTTTTAATTCTTTTTCGCTCAAAGTTTTATTTTTCTTTAAAAATTTCTTTACTTTATTTTCTTGTTCTTCACTAACCAATTCCATAAGTTCAGGATGATTAGCACTTATAACCATAAAAGTTGCACCAAAAATAGTATCAGGACGTGTAGTAAATACAGGCCATTTTTTTTTGTTTATCACAAAAATAATTTCAGTCCCATGGCTTTTTCCAATCCAATTTTTCTGCATAGTCTTAATTCTTTCAGGCCATTCTAAATTATCAATCATATCTAAAAGTTCTTCAGAATAATCAGTAATCTTTGCAAACCATTGTTCTAAATATTTTATTTCTACTTCAGTATCTTTGTGTCTCCAACATTTTCCATTATGAACTTGTTCATTTGCAAGGACTGTATTACATTTTCCGCAAAAATTCACAGGAGCTTTTTTTCTATAAATCAATCCTTTTTCAAAAAGCTTTAAGAAAAATAATTGGTCCCATTTATAAAATTCAGGTTTGTGGCTTGCAAGAGTTTTACTCCAATCATAACTCAATCCCAAAGATTTTTGCTGTTTTATAAAATTCTTTATTGATTTTTCAGTATATTTTTCAGGATGCTCTCCTGCTTTTATTGCTGCATTTTCTGCAGGCAATCCAAAACTATCATAACCCATAGGGTAAAGAACATTAAATCCTTTCATTCTCTTAAATCTTGCATAAATATCACCTATGGTGTAATTAAATGCATGCCCCATATGTAAACCAGAACCAGAAGGATAAGGGTACATTTCCAAGACATAAAATTTAGGCTTTTTTGATGATTTATTAATTTCAAAAACTTCTTCTTTCTCCCACTTATTCTGCCATTTTTTTTCTATTTTGGCAAAATCAAATACTTTTTCACTGGATTTTTGTTTTTTGGATTGAGTACTTTTAGATTTTGTCTTCTTTTTTTTAGAAGCTTTAAATTTTTTCTTAACCATAAACCTAAAAGTTTCTAGGAACTTTTAAATATTACCTTAACACATTATTAATATGGAAAAGATACAAGCCCACATACTCGGAGAAACAATATCTAGTAACACTCAAGAAGCCTTTACTTTACACAAAAAAAGCAATTATGGCGAACCAATAGGTGAAAAAATACGTTATTCTTTTTCAGAAGCACTTTTTCTCTTGGAGAAGAAAAAAATAGACATAATTCAACGTAAAACAAAACTTGAATTCAAGGAATTAATAAAAAAGCTTCAACGCAAAGATAAAAAAATACAAACAAAATACGCAGTTTACCGTGATTTAAGAGAACGCGGCCATGTAGTCAAAACAGCCTTAAAATTTGGAGCAGATTTTAGAGTATATGAAAAAGGCACCAAACCAGGAAAATCTCACGCAAAATGGATAGTTTTCTCAGACCATGAATCTAAAAAACTAAGTTGGCAGGATTTCTCAGCAAAAAACAGAATTGCTCATTCAACAAAAAAAAGACTTCTTTTAGCAATAGTAGATGAAGAAAATGATGTTAGTTATTATGAAGTAAGATGGATAAAACCCTAACACAAGAAAATTTATAATCTCTTATAGTTTGAGTTTAGTATGAGCCAAAAAACTACTGAAACCAAAAACAAAATACTCTCATTTATCAACAAAAAAGGTCCTTGCCTGCCAGTACATATTGCAAAAGAAATAGAATCAAGCATATTATTTACCTCGGCATTTCTTTCAGAGCTTTTATCAGAGAAAAAAATAAAAATAAGCCATATGAAAGTAGGCAATTCTCCTATTTATTATATTCCAGGACAAGAAAAACAACTTGAAAATTTTTCAGAATTTCTTAACAGCAAACAAAAAGAAGCTTTTATACTTCTAAAAGAAAAAAAATTCATTAAAGATTCAGAACAAGAACCTTCTATTAGAGTAGCATTAAGAACATTAAGAGATTTTGCAAAACCATTTAAAAAAAATCAAGAAATCATATGGAGATATTTTAGTGTACCTGAATCAGATTTCTCCTCTAAAGAGTCAAAAACAAAACCTAAAACCTCATTTATTAAAGAAAATAAAAGTAAAGAAGAACTTGACATATTTGACAAAGAAAAATCTGTAAAAGAAAAAGATACAGAAGAAAATATTCAGGAAAAAATAAAGCAAGAAAACAAGAAATCTGAAAAAATAAACACAAAAAAATATTCAAAAAAATCTCTTCCTAAATCCAAAAAAAGTAAATCAAAATCCAAAAAATCTTCGAAAAGCAACAAATTTTTTGAAAAAGTGAAATCCTATTTAAATGAAAATTCCTTGTTACTTAAAGACATTGTAGATTTCAAGAAAAAAGAAATTGCACTTCTTATAGAAAAAAATAATGAAGAAAAATTATTAGTAGCATATAATAAAAAAAGAATTAATGAAAATGATATTTCAAAAGCAGCTAAAAAAGCTTCAGAACTCAATATACATTATATTATATTAAGTAAAGGTGGGCCTTTAAAAAGGATTGAAAGTCTTATAGAAGACCTAAAAAAAATGCATTCCATAAAGAACTTTAAAAGCTCTTAAAGCTCTTGAAAACCTTTAAAAACTCAAAAATACCTGATTTAACATGGGAAAAATAAAATCAAAGCTAATAAAGAGAACTGCTGAAGAACTTATAAACCAAGGCATAGAATTTACAGAAGATTTTCAAAAAAACAAAGAAATACTTGGTGATACTATGCCAAGCAAAAAAATAAAAAATCAAATAGCAGGATATTTAGTCAGAAAGAAAAAAGAAGAGAAAGAGAAAAAAAAGATGCTTGCAGCTTAAATAAAAATATTTCTAAAAACATTAAAGTTTTTAAATGAAAAATTTCTTTTAGTCTTGGCTCTGTAGCTCAGCGTTTAGAGCGCCGCTCTCATGAGATTAAAAATCTGAGCAAGGCGGAGGTCGAGGGTTAAACTCCCTTCAGAGCCATTCTAAAAATGCTTAAATTTTTTGAAAACAAAAGAAGAATTTCATTTTTAACTACAATATTAATAGCAATTGCAATATTCTTTTTTTCTTCAATACCTGGAAACTCTGATATGGGAATTCCAGAAATAAACATATTATCAATATTTTATCATTTTTCCATATTTTTCTTATTGAATTTTTTTCTGCTTACATCATTTCATGGAAAACAAAAACCTAAACTAAAATATATTGCTTTTGCAATATGTATAACAATAATATATGCTTTTTTAGATGAATTACACCAAACCTTTACACCTTACAGAAATCCAACTCTATTTGACATAATTATTGACAGCATAGGAATCTTATTTTCAAGTATAATTTACCTTAAAACTAAAAACTAAGCTAAATAAAATCCTTTTTTGCCATCATTTTCTTTTCTTGGCAATATATGAAAATGCACATGATTAATAATCTGTCCTGCTAACTTTCCATTATTCAAAGCAATATTAAATCCTGCTGCATCATATTTTTCCATTAAAATTTTAGCTGTTTTTTTAATTGCACTCAGATAACTAGAATATAATTTTTCGTCCAATTCTAAAAGATTTTCAAAATGTTTTTTTGGAATTACCAAAGTATGTCCTTCACCAACTGGATTAGCATCTGCAAAAGCTAAAAAATCATCATCTTCGTAAACTTTTTCACTTGAAACATTTCCCTTAACTATTTTACAAAATATACACTCTTTCATAAAAAATAATAGAAATTAAAGTTTAAAAATTTTAAGAAACAATAAAAAATAAATAAAAAGTTAAGGCTTATCTTCTCTTTTTTCTTCGAGTAGATTTCTTTTTTCTGCCACCTTTTTTCTTTGCAGTCTTTTTCTTTCCTGTACTTTTTCTTTTACCTTTCTTTTTGGTTTTTTTCTTCTGATCAGTCACTGCTTTTTTCTTTTGTGTTTCAAGTTTCTTCACTTGTTTTTTCAATGACTTAATCTTAGCTGCAATTTGCTTAGGTGTTTTTTTCCTTGCCATTTTTCTCACCTCTTATTTAATTAAAAGTATTACGGAAATTATGTTTAAAAATTCTTCGGAAAAAATAATCTAAAAAATAATTTCACCATATTTAAGAAAATCAGATTTATTTTGGATTAATTTTCTCAAAACACTTTCTAATTCTGAAACTTTAACCCTAACTTGCTTTTGAGTATCTCTATCACGAATAGTTATATCTTTATTTTTCACACTTTTATCGTCGACAGTTATGCAAAAAGGAGTTCCTATTTCATCATTACGCGCATAACGTCTTCCAATACTACCTGACCTATCATAAATTACATTAAAGTTTTTTTTCAAATCATTAAAAACTTTTTCTGCAAAATTTTCAAATTTTTCTTTTTTCACAATTGGAAAAATTGCAGCTTTTATTGGAGAAAGTAAAGGATTTAATCTTAAAATATTATTTTTTCTTTTTTCATCATAAAAAAAAGAATCAAACATAAAAACCAAAAATGCCCTTTCAACACCCAAACTTGGTTCACATACAACACAAGGTAAAACCTTACTTTTAGATGCTTCATCAAAAACCTTAAATTTATTATTAGAAAATTTTTCATGTTGAGACAAATCATAATTTCCTCTATCAGCAATTCCCTGAATCTCTTTCCAACCAAAAGGAAATTTATATTCTATATCCCATGTATCTGTAGAATAATGTGATAATTCATCTTTAAGATGCTGTCTTATCCTAAATTTTTTTATATCAACACCTAAAAATTTAAACCACCTTAATTCTTCAGCAAGCCAGTAAGCATGCCATTTATTTTTGATTATTTTGTTTTCAAATGCTTTGCCAATCTTCATAGAAACAGGCTCTTTATCTTTTTTCTGCATTTCTTCAGAATAAATTAAAACCTCTTCATCAGGAATTTCATAATTACATTTTTGATTTGGTTTTATAAAATACTCTATTTCCATTTGCTCAAACTCCCTACTTCGAAATAAAAAATCTCTTGGAGCTATTTCGTTTCTAAAAGCCTTACCTATTTGCGCGATTCCACAAGGTAATTTCAATCTTGCATTATCATAAACAGATTTAAAATTTGTAAAAATAAGTTGTGCAGTTTCAGGTCTTAAATATGCTTTTCCACTCTCACCAACATTAGTTTCAAACATTAACTTAAACTCTTTGGATTTTGATTCATCAAAATCTCCTCCACAATACTCGCATTTTGCTTTTCCAATTTTGTTTTCATCTATCTTCCCTGTTTTTTTGCATTTTTTGCATACAACAAAAATATCACTAAAACTATCTATATGTCCTGAAGCTTTCCATGTTTTAGGATGAGTAATTATACTTCCATCAATTCCCACAACATCTTCTCTCTGGTTTACATGAAAATCCCACCATTGCTTTTTAATATTATTTTTTAACTCAACACCTAAATGCCCATAATCCCAAAATCCTGCAAAACCACCATAAATTTCTCCTGAAGGATAAACAAAACCTTTTCTCTTACAAAATCTAGCTAAATCTTCAACAGAAATTTCTTTGGGTTTCATTTGTATTTTTTCACTTTTACAAATATTTTTCTTATTTTTTTTCATTATCTCTTTAGCTTTTTTCTCTGCTTTTACTTTATCCTTACCTAAATAAGCAATTGTTTTAGTTTTAACTTTTGTTTTCCCGTCTTTACCCTTGATTCTTTTATTTTCATTAAGATAATAATACTCTTTTCCAGAAATTTTTTTCTTGACTATAAATGCACACATAATATTTAGGCACTACAAAAGTATTTAA
>CAZKZO010000006.1:25120-27558 GCA_964557325.1 Candidatus Woesearchaeota archaeon
AAATTATTTTTTAAGATTTCTTGTTTTTCTCACATGCCTTGCCACAAGCACTATAATAGCTAAAGCCATAACTACAAACACAAGAACAATTAAACCACCTGTAGTTGTAATAACATCTCCTAATGCTACAAAACCTAAAAGAGGTGGAGCACCCAAAACAACAGGCTCTTCAACAGAACTTGAATATATCTGAGAATTAATATCTGTTTGTAAAGTTAAATTTCCTTCAACACTTTCATTAACAGGAAGTATTGTTTCAAATTCCTCTGTTAAATTAGCAGTTAAATTATTTATTTCATTTACTTCAGAAACAATTTGGCTTTGATTATCTTTTAGAGCAAAATGCATCTCAATACTTTGATTTTCATTAGCTAATTCTGTTAAAACATAACTTACCCTTACTTCATCACTTCTTATCTTTCTCACTTCATTCAAATTAAACTCAAAAGTTATTGGGACTACATTTATTACAAAAGGACTTGAAGTAGATGTCTGAGCACATTCTACTAAAAGATTAAGATTATATTCTTCTGCTTCTGCATTTTCAGGAATATTGACATCAAATGAAATTGATTTTTGGTCACCTTGATTTAAATTAAAGCTGTCTTCTGAATAAGTAATCCATTCTAAAGCAGTTTCATCTCCAGAAGGAGAAAAACTACATGTGCTTAAAATAGTATTTCCGTCATTAGAAGCAGTTATTGTTGCTGATTTAGATTCTAAAGGACTTAAACTTAAACTTTGTATTCCACCTAAAGATAATTCATAAGAAGGAGTTATAGCACTTGTTGTTATTGAAGATTCGCCTGATTCAGCTGATTCAGTTTCTGTTGTTTCCTCAGTTTCTTCGGTTTCTTCAACCTCTGTTGTTTCCTCTGTTGTTTCCTCGGTTATTTCTTCACAAACCCCTGCATTACACTCAAACCCTTCATCACAATGAGTATCACTACCACACTCATCTGCATTACAAGCATCATCATACCAGTATCCTCCTGCATCTGTACAAGAAGTTTCATCATCACATAAACTTAAATCATTACTACATAAAGGTTCTTCATCTACATTACAAGTAAGAGTTTCATCATCATTTGCATCATACCAGTATCCTCCAGCTGTATCACACTCTTCAGAAGTTAAACATAAATCCAAATTATCTGCATCACAAACATCTCCAATACACTCTCCACCTACAACAACATCTTCACATGTTTCTTCTTCAGTACAATTTTCTTCAATACAAGAACTCCATTCAAGACAATCTCCTGTTTCATTTGTAGTTTCATTTATGATTTCATATTCTAAACAAGGCTCACAATCAACAGTTTCATTTACACAAACAGTTTCAGTTGTACAATTTTCTTCAGTTATATTATTCCATATGTAACCTGCATCTACACAAGAAGATTCGTTTTCATACTGCTCAAGAACAGCATGTCCTGTAAAAGATGTTGGAAAAAAAGACAATAAAAAAACAACTCCTAATAATAAAACTGCTATAAGATATAACCCTGCCTCTTTTTTCATAAACAAATTAGGTTTTCTGTATTTAAAAACTTTTTTAGAATAAAACACAACCTTTATTTTTGAAATTTATTCTCCCATTACCTTAACTAAAATTCTTTTATCTCTTTGCCCATCAAATTCTCCATAAAAAATAGCTTCCCAAGGTCCAAAATCTAAATCACCATTAGAAATCGCAACAATAGTTTCTCTGCCCATTATCGTTCTCCATAAATGAGCATAAGCATTATCTTCACCTGTTAAATTATGCTTATATTTTTCTAAATCATCTAAATTCATTGGAGCTAAACTCTCTAACCATTTTCTAAAATCATGAATTAAACCAGATTCATTATCATTAATAAAAACACTCGCAGTAATGTGCATTGGATTTACAAGAACAATACCTTCTTGTATCTTTGATTTTTTAACAACCCTTCTTACTTTTTCAGTAATATGCACAAAATCAATTCTTTTTTCTGTATTTATTTTAATATATTCTTTATAAACTTTCATTTTATATTAAAAATTACCCATAACATTAAAAAGATTATCATTATTCCAAGCCAAATCCAAAACATACTTTTAGCTGAAAAAAATCCAAAAGGAAAAGGTCCTATAAAACCACCTATTGCAAAATTAACTTTATTTTGATTGCCTGAAAATGAACCAATAATACTACCTGCTACCATCAAAAATATTCCTGCTAAAACAAATGTTAATCCTATTAAAATTATTTTCTCTGACATATTCAATTTTTCCAGTGATTCAAACCTTATAAAATTTCTTAGTTTTTGTCTAATCTTTTTTGAAATCTTCAATGTCTCGCAAAGCGTATGCGTAATCGCTTTTACTCACTGCCTGCCTAGGGTGATAAACTCCTTTGATTTTTACTCAGTGTTTGTCTGGGTGATAAACTCCTTTGATTTTTACTCAGT
>CAZKZO010000007.1:0-21231 GCA_964557325.1 Candidatus Woesearchaeota archaeon
GGCGATTCCACTCCGTTGCATACGCTTTGCCCCTGCACTGAATGAAAAGTTCTTTGCTCTTGCGTAGAATAAATTTAATTTTTTAAACAATTTCTTTCACCTCATAAAATTAAAGAAAAAGATGTTTTTAAGGTTTTATTTTCCTCTTCGTTTGTTTGCTCTTAAACTAGGTCGGGATTTTGATTGTGAGGATTTATTCCTTAAACCCCTGGATTTTTTTCCTGCACTTGTTAATCCTCTGAAAGATCTTTTTCTGTTTTCTGGTTTTGTTATCCATTTTATTTTTTTATCATTTTTTATTTCTGCTTTGTTAGGGTCTACAAGAATTATTTCATAAAAATAATAAATTCCATCTTTTCCAATCAAATAAGAGTTTAATATTTCAAGATTAGAATATTTTCTTGCAGTTCTTTGTTCTGCGATTTGCTTGTAATTCATTCTCAAGTTTTTTCTTGTATGTAATCTTTTGCTTCTTCTTCCCTTGTTTGGACGGGCTCTTTTATGCCCTCCTCTTTTTACTCTTGTTCTGACAATCACAAATCCTTTTTTATCTTTATATCCTAAAGCACGTGCTCTGTCTAGTCTTAATGGTTTATCTAATTTTTTATAATTATTAGATTTTCTCCATTCAACCATTCTCTTTCTTAGAGTTTTTTTATCTGGTTTTTTCCAAGCTTTTTTTATATAATAATACATTCCTTTTGTCATAGTTTATTGAGAAAAAAATGGTTTTTAAAGTTATTCATAAGTTTTTTTAGTTTTAAATAAGAGAATTTATAGCCTTGTTTTAGGATAATGCTTATTTAGAAAGAGTTTTAGAATAACTAATTGGCTTCGCGATTTAGGTGTTTTAGATGAGAGATTAATTTTTTAGAGAATTTTACTAGATTATAAAATAATGAGCCTGCACGGATTTGAACCGTGGACCCCTACCTAGCTGAGATTAAGATAAGATTTTTTTGACTTGTCTCAATCTTATCAGAATCACCTTCTGCTTGATTTTTTACCTCAAGACAAAATGTAGTGCTCTAACCAGGCTGAGCTACAGGCTCATATAAAAGATTAAAGATGAAGTATTTATAAATTTTCTTAATGTGTTCTACTTCCATAATTCTTAAAAGCTTTTTTGTAATAATTTTATTATGTGTGGTATTATTGGTTATGTTGGAGATAAAGAAGCTTTTCCTGTTCTAGTTGAAGGGCTTAAAAGGCTTGAATATCGTGGATATGATAGTATGGGATTTTCTGTTAAAGGTATAGAAGGAGATTTGATAACATTTAAACAAAAAGGCAAGATTTCTGAATTTAAAGATAAAAATATTGGAGATGAATTTAATTCGAAAATAGGAATTGCTCATACTCGCTGGGCTACTCATGGAAAACCTAATAAAATTAATGCACATCCTCATACAGACTGTAAGAATCAGATTGCAATAGTACATAATGGTATAATAGAAAATTTTGAGTCTTTGAAAAAAATACTTAAGAAAGAAGGTCATAATATAGTTTCTGATACAGATTCAGAAATTTTAGCCCACATGATAGAGAGGTTTTATGAATCAAATAAAGATTTTGAAAAATCTGTTTTGAAAACACTTGAACTTATAGAAGGAACTTTTGGACTTGCAGTTTTACATAAGAATGAAGGTGAAATTATTGCTGCAAGACATGGTTCACCTCTTATTTTAGGCATTTGTAAGAATGGAATAATTGTGTCTTCAGATGCTGCTCCTATATTAAAACATACAAAAAATGCTATTTATCTTAAAGATAATGAAATTGCAATTTTTAATGGGAAAAAATATTGTGTGAAAAACATAAATGGTGATTTAATTGATAAAGAAATAGAAGAAATTAAGTGGAATGTGGAACAGGTAGAGAAAAAAGGTTTTAAACATTTTATGCAGAAAGAAATCTTTGAACAGCCAGAATCTTTGAGAAATGTTATAAGAGGAAGAATTAAATCTGGGAGAATTAAGTTATCAGTAGATATTGGAGATTTAGAAAAACTTAATAGAATAATTATAACTGCATGTGGAACTAGCTGGCATTCAGCTCTTATTGGGAAGTATTTAATTGAAAAGCTTGTAAAAATTCCTGTTGAAGTTGATTATGCTTCTGAATTTAGATATAAAAATCCTGTATTGAATGAAAATGATCTTTTTATTGCAGTTTCACAATCAGGAGAAACAGCAGATACTTTAGCAGCTTTAAGAGAAGCTAAATCAAAAGGAGTAAAAACCCTTGGAATTGTAAATGTTGTCGGATCAACTATATCAAGAGAAGTTGATTCTGGAATTTATCTTCATGCAGGGCCTGAAATAGGTGTGGCAAGTACAAAAGCTTTTACTTCCCAGGTTTTAAGTCTCCTCATGTTTGCATTATATATGAAACAAGAAAAAAATATTCTTTTAGATAAAAATTTGTTAGAAGAAATGAAAAACTTGCCTGAAAAAGTTAAAGAAGTTTTGAAATATTCTTCTGAAATCAGAAAAATTGTTGGTAATTTTAAAGATAGTAAAAATTTTCTTTATCTTGGTAGAGGAATTAATTTTCCTGTTTCTCTTGAAGGAGCATTGAAACTTAAGGAAATCTCTTATATTCATGCAGAAGGTTATCCTGCAGCTGAAATGAAGCATGGGCCAATAGCTTTGATTGATGAAAATATCCCTGTTGTTTTTATTGCAAGTAAAGGAAGAGTTTTTGAAAAAGTCTTAAGCAATATGCAAGAAGTTAAATCACGAGGAGGTATAATAGTCACTGTAACTGATTCAGAAAATTCTACAATCTGTGATTTATCTGATTATGTCTTGAAAGTTCCTGAGTGTCCAGAAGAGATTCATCCTTTAATAAATTCAATACCTTTACAGCTTTTAGCTTATCATTTGGCTGATTTAAAAGGATTAGATGTGGATAAACCAAGAAACTTAGCAAAATCTGTAACTGTTGAATAAGTTAAATTTAATCTTTTGCATCAAGTTCAAGAATTAGTTTTCCTTTTGAAAGATTATAATTTTTTATTGGCAGATTTATAGGGATTATTTTTGAATAAGATTTTTTATTTCCAGTTGCTTTAATTTCAATACTGTTTTCAAGTTGATTTATAGAAAGATTGTTTTTTGAATTTACACCAGGCATTTTCATTTCATAAACTACTTTGTTTGAAAGTCTTCTTATGTCTGTTTTTGGCTCTTTTTTAGGATATTTTGAAAAATCTTTTAGTTTTCCTCTTGGAAGTGGTTTTTGTTTTGATTCTTTTTCAATTTTTTGATTTCCCAAATCAATTTCTTTTCCATTTACCATTAATCTTATGTTTGAATATGATTTGTTTTTTGGCTGGGCTTTTTGCTGTTTGATTTCTTTTTGAATTTCTTTTTCAAGCATTTTTACTGCACTATTTAACATTTTTCCAAGCATTCCTCCACTTAAATTTCCAAATAAAGAGCCTGCAAAATCATTTTCTTCCTTATAAGGAAAATCATTTTTTCCAAGCATTCCCCAATCTTCTTTTTCTTGATTTAAAGAGAATCTGCAATAAGGACAAAAATTATAGCTATCGCTAATTTTTTCTCCGCAGTTTTGACATCTTTTTTTCTTGAACATATTATTTAATTAAGAAGCTTGTTTATATATTTTTTCCTGCAATAATTTTTATAAGTTTATTTTTGTTAAGATATTTATGGTGGAAAGAAAGTTAAGGTGGAATAGATTCACAAATACAGGTTTACAAGAGATTTTAAGACATAGGTATATTGTTGCTATTGTAAATGAACTTAGAGAAATAGATAGGATTCAGCAAAGATTTATAGAGCAAATGATGCCTCTTGATGACATTACTTTTCTTTTAGATTATTCCATTCCAAGTTCAAATGGGCTTCACTGTAAAATTTTCTCTTTTTCAAGTGATCAGGAAAAAATAGAAAATCCAAATAAGATTTATGCAAATTCTGTTCAGTTTAGAAGAGACAGAAATTTAGGTGAGTTTAAAGAGGAACGTTTAATTGCTTATGCAGAAAGATTAAGTAGTTAGTTTTTTATATTTGTTTTTTATCTTATAATTATGACAGGAAAATTTTATATTACAACAACAATTCCTTATGCAAATGCACCGCCTCATATAGGGTTTGCTCTAGAAGTTGTGCAGGCAGATGTTTTAGCCCGTTGGAATAAATTAAAAGGAAAAAAGGTTTTTTTCTTAACAGGGACTGATGAACATGGGACTAAAAATTATCAAACTGCAAAAAAACAAAGAATATCTCCTTTAAAATTTGTAGGTAAAAATTCAGGTGATTTCAAGAAACTAACAAAAGAATTAACTATTTCTAATGATTATTTTATTCGGACAACTGATAAAAATGTTCATTGGCCTGGTGTCATAGAGATGTGGAAGGAACTGGAAAAGAAAGGTGATATTTACAAGAAAAAATATTCTGGAAGTTATTGTTCTGGTTGTGAGAGATTTATAACAGAAAAAGAACTTAAAGGTGGGAAATGTCCTAATCATCCTAATTTAGAATTACAGGATTTGTCTGAAGAAAATTATTTTTTTAAACTTTCAAAATATTCAGATAAAATAAAAAAATTAATTAAAAAAGATAAATTAAAAATATACCCTGAAAAATGGAAAAATAATTTTTTAGCTTTGATTAAAGATGGTTTAACTGATGTGAGTTTTTCAAGAGATGTTAAACATCTTCCCTGGGGAATTCCTGTTCCAGGGGATAAAAATCAGGTTATATATGTTTGGTGTGATGCCTTGACAAATTATCTTACAGGAATTGGTTATCCTGATAAAAAATATAAGAAATTTTGGCCTGCAGATGTACATGTTGTTGGAAAAGATATGCTTAGATTTCATACAGGTATTTGGCCAGGAATGCTGCTTTCCGCAGGTTTGTCTTTACCAAAAGAAGTTATTGTACATGGTTTTCTAACAGCTGATGGGAAAAAAATGTCAAAATCTTTAGGAAATGTTATATCTCCTTTAGAACTTTTAAAAAAATATCCTTCTGATTCGTTAAGATATTTTTTAATGCGGAATATACCTTTTGGAGAAGACGGTAATTTTTCAGAAAAAACTTTAGTTGATAGGCATAATAATGAACTTGCAAATAAACTTGGAAATTTGGTTTTGAGAGTAACAGGTTTATCAGAAAAAAAAGGTTTTGAAAAAACAGAAAATAAATTATTGAATAAATTGCCTTTAAAAGAAATAGAAAAAGATATTGATAATTATAGATTTGATAGGGCTTTGAATAAAATATTTGCTTTTATTGACTTTTGTAACGAGTATATTCAAAATAATAAGTTATGGGAGACAAAAAATAAAAAAGATTTTTATCAGCTTCTTGATAGTATCAAAGTAATTGCAATATTGCTTTGGCCTTTTATTCCTTCTACTTCTGAAAAAATAGCACAACATCTCGGATTTAAACTTGAGTTTAAGGAACTTGAAAAGCCTTTTAGGTTAAAAAAAGTAAAAAAATCCAAAATACTCTTTGAAAAAATCTCACCATAAGATATTTAAATAATAATTTCCATATTAGTTTATGGAAAAGAGGGGAAAGAAAGATATTGAATTGAATGTGGATATTAGGTTAATTTATATTTTTGCAATAATGCTTTTGGTTTTTGGAGGGGCTGTTGCAGTAAATGCTTTGCCTTCTGATGATGGGCATTCTGTTGATGAAATAGAAGGAATTTGTTATTCAGATAAAACAGGGTGTGGTTTTATGGATGATTATTATACTAAAACAGAATTTGATAATTTATATGGATAAAATGACAAAAAAAATTAATTTAAAAATTTCAAATAAAAGTCTTTTATTGGCTTTAACTTTATTAGTTGTAGTTGTTTTAGCAGTAGGAATTAATGCTTATAATCCAAGTTTAAGTGGTGGAACACCTTCAGTATTCGGCCATTCTATTGATGAAATTCAAGGGGCTTGCGCTACAACAGGAACAGGATGTGATTTTTTAAGTGATTATTATACAAAAGCAGAAGTTGATAGTCTATGTGCTGATGCAGGAGGTTCTGAAACAGTTCCTGAAAAACCTTTTAACTTTTTTGCTGAATCCTTAGATGCATTAGATTGTGATCCGACATGTACAGTTGCTCTTTCATGGATAGATAATAGTACTAATGAAGATAGATTTGAATTAGAGAGAAAGTATTCTGGAGAAAATTATGAACATATTACAAATACTGGTCCTAATGTAGAAAGTTATACAGATGAAGCTTCTGAAGTAGGGGATACAAAATATAGGATTAGTGCATGTAATGAATATGGTTGTTCTCCTACAGTAGAAATGATTGTAGCATATTAATTTTTAAAAAATATTTTTATATGAATTTTCAACAAATCTTACTTCCAACTTTTATATCTTTGTCTGGTTGCAAAAGTTGGACTTGATTTTTTTCTTCATTAATTGAAGCTAAAACCATTCCTTTACTTTCTACTCCACGAATTGTTTTTGGTTCAAGGTTTGTAAATACAATACATGGTTTGTTTTTTAGTTCTTTTGAAGTGTAATGTGATTTTAATCCTGCAACAAGTGTTCTTTTTCCAATTTCTTTGCCCAGGTTTATTGTAAGCTTGTAAAGTCTGTCAGCATTCTTTACATCTTCTACTTTAATGATTTTGCCAACTCGCAAATCAAGATTTTGCCAATCATTAAAAGAAATTTCTTTTTTTGTCATATTTTTATCTATAAAATAATATTTTTAAATTTATTCTCTTAAACCAAGCCATTTTGCTAACTTATGAAGTATTTTTTCTCTATCTTTTTTTGAATCATATTCTACTCCAAGCATTTTAGCTGCAAGTTCTTTATAAGCTCTTGAAGCATTACTTGAAGGATGTTCGTGAATAACTGTATTTTTTGCTTTTATAGATTTTTTAATACAGTCGTCTTCAGGAACCATTCCAAGGATTGAACATTCTAACATTTCTTTTACAATTTCTGGTTCTGTTTCAATTTTATCTTTTTTAACTCGTGTTATAATTATTCCTTTTACATACATACCCATTTCTTCTGCCAATTTTACAGTTTTTAATGCATCTGTAAGTGCAGGCATTTCAGGATTTGTCACAATTATGATTTCATCTGCAATTTCAATGGCAGAAACAGCTTCTTTTCCCAAGCCTGCAGCACTATCAACAATAATATAATCTGAGTGGTCTTTAAAGTCTTTTTTCAGGTTTTTCAATTTTTCAGGTTTGGTTTTTTTAAGTTCTTTTATAGATAAGGAAGAAGGCATTATTTTTATTCCAGAATCATGCTCATAAATTGCCTCAAAAATTTCTGCCTTTCCTTTTAAAACATGATTTAGGTTTATTGGAACTTCTGGAGAATTTAAGTGCAGTCCTATATTAGGAGTTGAAAGGTTTGCATCAATAACAAGTACATCTTTTCCAAAATGTTTAATTGCAGCTGCCAAATTAATAGCTGTAGTTGTTTTCCCTACACCTCCTTTTCCAGATGTTATTACAATGATTTTTGACATTTTATTTACATTAACCTTCTTCTTTTCAATATAAAAACCTGTTGGTTTTTAAAAACTTTTTATTTAGATAGAAACTTTTTTGTAATACTGATGAATTTTTCCATATCTTCTGCATATTCTTTGAGCTTCTCAAGATTAATATTTATTTCCTCTCCTTGATAATAAATTCTGAAATTAACATTTTTTCTGAATTCTCCACTTCTTTCTTGTCTTAAATCCTCAATTTTTCTAAGCATTTCATAAAAGTCAATAACTTTCAAAAACTCCTCATTTTTCTTGAAAAGCTTTCTTACTTTTTCCATTTTTTCTATAGGACTTACAGGAATAGAAGAAATTTTTTTCTTTTCTTTTGCATGTTTTAGAATTTCATTAATACTTGTTTCTATCAGATTTTTCCATCTGAGAAGCAGATTGTAAATAACATCACATGTTTTTGTATATTTCAAGCTGACATAAAGCAAATGATCTGCACTTATTTTTTCTTTAATTATTTCTTCCATACTTGATTTTTCTGAAGATTTCTTTTTAGTTTTTTTAGTCATCTATTTTTGATATTTTAATAACTCTCTTTTTTATTAAATGCTTCCTTTACATTTAGAAGTATTATTTATTAATATCTCTGGCTTTTTATAGTTTTCTTAATTATTGATGAATTCTTTGTTTTGTTTTTCTTAGTATCTCTTTTGCCAGAATCAAAAATTCTTTTGTTTTTTCTATTGTAAGGGTTTTTGGTTTAAGTTCTTCAGACAATATTACGATTTTTTCTTCTCTTATAAATTCAAAAGGACTTTGTTTATGTTTTTCAACAATATCAAATAATTCAAATATTTTTTTTACATCTTCTTTTTGAATATTATATTTGGGTGCACACTTTTTAATAAAAGTCCTGAAGTTTGATTTAGGGTCTTTGTAAAGTTTTATATTTTTGAAAACAAATTCATATTGGAGTATTGATTTGATGCAATTTGTAATAGCATTTTGCATTTCTTGTATTACTTTAAGGAGTATTCTTTTATCTTTTATAAGAGGAAAAGTGACATAAATCATATGGTCAACAGTTTTTATGGATTTTTCTGCATTTTCAATATTTTTAAGGAATTTTTCCATTATATAAAATAGTTATTATAATTAATATAATTGTTGGTGGTGAGGAATATGTTTTTTAGTATTCTTTTAATAGTTATTTTATATTTTAATTAGATAAATCTTTTACATGAAAATCCTTTAATAAGTTTGCCAGATTCAAGATATCTTGTTTTATTAATAGTTATTAAATATACACTTTTTAAAGAAATCTATGTTAACTTATAGGTTATTCACTTAACTTTAATATTGCTTCAGCTAAATCCCCTGTTTCTTCTATAGCTGATTTTGCTTTTTCTTTATCAACACTTGTTTTTTCCATTACAGTTTTTATATCTTCCTCTGATATTTCTACTTTAGCTGTTTCTTCTTTTACTTCTCCCCCTGAAATTTGATACATTTCTTGCCCTTGAATGTTCATTTTTGAAACAGAAGGATTTTCAATTATAATTTTTGAATTATCTGATTTTTCAATTGTAACTTTAAGAGAAGGAATTTCTTCTTGAGACATGCCAAGCTGTTTCATCATTGATTGCATTTTTTTAGGACTTAAACCACCAAGTCCTCCTAATCCAGGTATCATTTTAATATATAAAACCCAATAAAATTCTAAATCCAATTATTAGAATTATAAATGCAATTACATGGGTTGGTGTTAAATTTATTTTACTTGCATATTCTTCATCAAATCTCATTAGTCCGCCAAAGCCACCAGGCATTTGGACTTTATTATCTTGTGCCATGTTTTTAGTAAATTATAAGGGTATAAAAATATTGTGATAGGTTTTAAAAACTTTATTTATTATCCATATTTATGGCTCAATATGATGCAAAAAAAACAGAAGAAAAAATTCAGAAGTTTTGGGAAAAGGAAAAAATTTACAAATTTAATCTTAATGCTAAAGAAAAGGTGTTTAGTATAGATACTCCTCCACCATATGCTTCTGCAGGACATTTGCATGTAGGGCATGCTTTGTCATATACTCAATTCGAGATAATTGCAAGGGTGATGAGGCAATTAGGGTATGATGTGTATTTTGCTCCTGGTTTTGATGATAATGGTTTGCCCACTGAAAAATTTGTTGAAGAAAAATTAGGCATTGATAAATCTAAAACAAATAGGTCTGAATTTAGAAAAATTTGTTTACGTGAGAGTAAAAAGGTAGAAAAAATTTATGCTGAAAATGTTTTCAAGAAACTCGGACATAGTTATGATTGGGATTTACTTTATACAACAATTTCTCCTGAATCACAAAAAGTTACTCAAAATGTTTTTTTAGATTTAGTTAAAAAAGGTGATTGTTATCGTTCTGAAGAACCTGTTATTTGGTGTCCTAAACATGAAACAGCTTTGGCTCAGGCAGAAGTTGAAGATTTGCAAAGAACCTCAAAATTAAATTATATTGATTTTGATATAAATGATAAAAATTTAAAAAAAGTTAGTATTGCTACTACAAGACCTGAGTTTTTACCTGCTTGTGTCGCAATTTGTGTAAATCCAAAAGATGATAAAAATAAAAAACTTATTGGAAAGGAAATAATTGTTCCTTTATTTAATCATAAGGTTAAAGTTATTGCAGACGAGAGTGTTGATGCTGAATTTGGAACAGGTATTGTGATGGTTTGCACTTTTGGAGATACTGCAGATATTGAAAAATGGAAAAAGCATGATTTGGATTTAAGAGATGTTGTTGAAAAAAATGGAAGTTTAAATGAGAGAGCAGGAAAATATAAAGGATTGGTTCTTGAACAAGGTAGAGAAAAAATACTTGAAGACCTTAAAAAACAAGGAAGATTAAGAAAACAAGAACAATTACAACAAACAGTTGGAAGTTGTTGGCGTTGTAATACTCCTGTAGAATATGTTATAGCCAAACAATGGTTTATTAAAGCGATGAAGTATAAGAAGGATTTGATTAAAAGAGGAAGAGAAATAAAATGGCATCCTGATTTTATGAGAAAAAGATTTGAGAATTGGACAGATAATTTAGGGTGGGATTGGATTATATCAAGGCAAAGATATTATGGAGTTCCTATTCCGGCCTGGTATTGTGAAGAGTGTGATGAAATTATTTTAGCTGATGAAAAAGAATTACCTGTTGATCCTATTGAAAAAGATAAAAAATGTCCTAAATGCGGGAAAAAAGCTGTTCCTGATACAGATGTTTTTGATACATGGATGACTTCAAGTAATACACCTGAGGTTGCTTTAAGATGGTTGGAAAAACCAAAACAATATAAAAAATTAACTCCGATGTCTTTAAGACCTCAAAGCCACGATATAATTAGAACATGGGCATTTTATACTATGTTGAAAAGTCATTTATTATTTAATAGAATTCCTTGGAAAGATGTTGCAATAAATACTTTTGTCTTAGATTCTAAAGGAAGAGGTATGTCTAAGAGTAAAGGAAATGCTATTTGGGCTGATGGGCTTATAGACAAGTATAGTGTTGATTCTTTTAGATATTGGGTTGGAAGTGCTAATTTAGGAAGTGATTTACCTTTTAATGAAAAAGAATTGGTTGCTGGAAAGAGATTTTTGAATAAATTATGGAATGCATCTAATTTTGTTTTTATGAATTTAAAAGATTACAAACCTAAAAAAAAGCCGGCAAAAATTGAAATTATTGATAAATGGGTTTTGCAAGAAGCAAAAAGGATTTCTGATGAAGTTAAAAAACTATATTTGGATTATAATATTTCAGAAGGGAAGCAAAAAACCGAAATATTTTTTTGGAAGTTATTTTGCGATGATTATCTTGAAATTGTAAAACATAGGTTATATAATGAATCAGGTGATAAAAAAACTTCTGCACAATACGCACTTTATAATTCACTTTTAACAATTTTGAAATTAATTTCCCCGATTACTCCTTTTATTACAGAAGAAATTTATCAAAAAAAATTTAAGGATTTTGAAAAAAGTAAAAGTATTCATATTTCCAAGTGGCCTGATATGAAAATCAAATTTGATAAGAAGATTTCTGAAAAAGCAAATAAATTTAGAGATATTTTGTTTAAAGTAAGGCAGGAAAAGTCTAAAGCTAAAAAATCTATGAATGCGGAAATTATTTTAACTATTCCAAAAAAAAATTATGATGTTTTAAAGGCAGGAATGTTAGAAGACCTTAAAAACGTTGTAAATGCTAAAGAAATAAAAACAGGAAAATTTAAAGTTGACTTTGTCGATTAAAGTAAAATGGTAAAATTAACAAAAGAAGAGCTTAAGGAAGCAGTAGAGGTTCTTAGTGAGAAAAGAGGAAGACATACAGAATTAATTAGTGTTTATATTTCAGAAGGATATGATGTGAATTCTGTGCAAAAGCAGTTGGAGGCAGAAAAGGCAACTGCTAAAAACATTAAATCTCCTGCTACAAGAAAAAATGTTATTGATGCTTTAGAAAAAATTGTAAGATATCTTAAAAGTCTTAAAGAAACACCTGAAAATGGATTAGCTATTTTTGCAGGAAATGTTTCAAAAACAGAAGGACAGCAGGATTTGCAATTATGGGAAATTGAACCTCAAAAACCCTTGAATACAAGGCTTTATAGGTGTGATAAAGAATTTGTTTTAGAACCTTTAGAGAAAATGCTTGAAGTTGATGAGGTTTTTGGTTTATTGGTTTTGGATAGAAAAGAAGCAACTATTGGTTTATTAGAGGGAAAAAGGATTGATATTTTGCATAATATGACTTCTGGAATTCCAAGTAAGGTGAGAGCAGGAGGGCAAAGTAGCCAAAGATTCCATAGAATTACAGAGGGTTTGACTAAAGATTTTTATAAAAGAATTGCAGAACAAATGAAGAAGTCATTTTTTGGCATGAAAAAACTTAAAGGCATTATTGTTGGAGGACCTATTCCAACTAAAGATGAGTTTTTAGATGGTGATTATTTAATGACTCAGTTAAAAGAAAAAGTAATTGGTAAGATTGATATTGGTGACACTTCTGAATCTGGATTAGAAGAACTTGTTGAGAAATCACAAGAGCTTTTAGCTAATCATGAAAGAGTTCAGGAAAAACAAGAAATTGAAGAGTTGTTTAAAAATCTTGGAGAGAAAAAAGAAGAAACTTTTTTAGATGAAAAAGAAATTAGGCGAGCTTTAGAATTAGGTGCTGTTCATAAACTCTTTATTTCAGAAGATATTTCTAAAGATAAAACAAAAGAGCTTGTAAAAATGGCTAAAAATATAAGTGCTGAAGTGAAAATAATTTCTGATGAAACTTCTGAAGGCAGACAATTTCAAAACCTTGGAGGAATTGCTGCAATTTTAAGATATAGGGTTTGATGTTACTCCTTTAAAATTAGAAAAATAATATGTAAAGATGTGAAGAGATTTTTCAAAACCTTTAAAATTAGCTCATTCCTCAGTTTTTCATGGTAAATAGCAGAACAATTGATGAAATAGAAGATTCTAGAATGAAAGAAGATATAAAAAAAGTAGAAGCTATTCTTTTTGTGTCTGGAAGGTATTTAAATATGCAGCAACTAATTTCTTTTTCAGATTTAAATCCTATTCTTTTGCGTGAAATATTAGAAAAGCTTAAAGAAAAGTATGAAAGTGATGATTTTGCAATACAAATTTTTGAAAAGAAGTCTGATGGAAAGGAAATGTGGAAAATGGATTTAAAACAAGAATTTTCACATTTGATAAATAGATTTGCAACAGGAAGTAGTGAGTTTACAAAAGCAGAAAAAGAAACTTTGGCAATTATTGCTTACAAGTCTCCGATTAAACAATCTGTGGTTATTAAAATAAGAGGAAATAAAGCTTATGACCATATCAAGAAATTTCATGAACTTGAATTAATAAAAAAGAAAAAACAAGGACACACTTATGAGTTAACTTTAAGTGACGAGTTTTATGATTATTTCAATGTATCTAAGGAGGATTAAATGACTGAATTTATTACTGGTGTTTATCTTTTTTATTCTTTTATAGCATTTTATATGTTGTTTTTATTTGGATTGATTTATTTCAAAAACAAAAATAAAATTTACAAATATCCTGAATTAACTAAAAATTATTCTTTAAGTATAATTATTCCTTGTTATAATGAAGAAAAAAATATTGGAGGAACAATTAAGGCTTTATTAGATTCTGATTATAAGGGTTTGAAAAAAATAATTGTGGTAGATGATTGTTCTACTGACAATTCTTATAAAATAATGAAACAGTATGCTAAAAAATATGACAGGGTTATGGCTGTTCAAACTCCTAAAAATACAGGAAAAGCAAGTGGTGCAAAAAATTATGGTGCTAAATTTGCTGATACTGAATTAATTGGTTTTGTTGATGCTGATTCTTATCCTGAAAAATCTGCTATAAGAAAGATGATTGGGTTTTTTGATGATGAAAAAATAGGTGCAGTAACTTCAGCTGTTTTAGCTAAAAACAGGAAAAAAATTATTGAAAATTTACAATCTATTGAATATAAAATAATTGTATTTACAAGAAAACTATTGAATTTTGTAGATGGAATTTATGTTACTCCAGGCCCTTTAGCTATTTATAGGAAAAAGGTTTTTGAGAATGCAAAAGGGTTTGATGAAACTAATATGACTGAAGATATAGAAATAACATGGAATTTTGTTTCTAAAGGATATAAAATTGCAATGAGTGTTTCTTCTAAGGTTTATACTGTTGTTCCAAGCAAAATTAAAGATTGGTATAGGCAGAGAATAAGATGGAATTTAGGAGGAATTCAGACAATGAACAAATACAAGAAATCATTTTTGAGAACAGGAATGCTTGGTGTGTTTATTCTTCCTTTTTTTGTTTTGTCCTGGATTTTGGGTTTATTTGGTTTAGGGATTATTATTTATAGAGGTGCAAGAAGAATTTTAATTAATTATTTTTCAACATCATATTCAATAGAAGCTCAAACAGCTCTTTTAAGTTTAAGAGATTTAAATTTAACTCCAAATGTACTTGTGTTTTTTGGTGTTGCTATTTTTATTTTAAGTTTAGGATTTACATTTATAGCTTTATTTTATACAAGGGAAAAAGGAGTTAAACAACATGGGTTACTTAGTATTTTGGTTTATTCTGTATTTTATTTATTAGCATACCCTTTTTTATTAATTATTTCAATGTATAAATTTATAAAAGGAGAGTCCAATTGGTAAATATGTTTAAAAATTCAAAACATGCTTTTTGGGAGGCTCTTTTGTTGACAGTATTTGTATTTATGGTAGGAATTTTTTTAGGCATTTCTTATGAAGCAAGTAAATTTGAGGAAATCAGTAGTTATTATGATGCTTCTCAAATCTCTTTAATGGATAGTTTTGTATTAAGCAATATTGTTCAAGATTCAGCAAGTTGTGATTTACTCATAGATACTCATTTGGATTTTGCAGATAGGATTTATGAAGAAGCTTTTTTGTTAGAAAAATATGAGGCATCTGGAAAACTTACTCAAAGTTTGAAAATTGCTCATAGAAAATATGATTTAATGAGGACTTTGTTGTGGATAGATGTTACTAAAACACTTGAAAAATGTAGTAATGAATTTTCAATTGTAGTTTATTTGTATGAATATGAAAAAGAAGATTTAGTACAAAAAGCAGAGCAACAGGTTTGGTCAAAAATATTATTTGATTTAAAACAACAGAAAGGAAGCCAAATTATTTTGATTCCTATTGCAGTTGACAGTAATCTTGTTTCTTTAGATTCAATGATTGAGAAATATGATATATTAAAGTATCCTGCAGTAATTATTGATAATGAATATATTATTACTGAAATTAAGAGTGTGGAAGATTTAAAGGTTTATTTGGAATAATATACTTTTGAATATAAAACTTAAAAAAACCCTTATTCCTGATTAAGTTATGGAATGCGAAATTTGTAATGTTTCAGCTAAGAAAGAAAGACTTTTTGAAGTAATTTCAAGAAAAGGAGTTGTTATGCTTTGTGCTGAATGTGCAGAAAAAGAAAATTATCCTGTATTGAAAAAGCCAACTACTTTTCAGCTCAAAGAAGCAGAGAAAAAACAAAGGCTTGTTTTTAAACCAAAAGGCAAATTAAAGAAAAATCCTGTTTTAGATAAAGAAAATACAAGTTTAAGAGATTTAGTTGAGAGAAATTATGAATCTAATTCAAAACATAAAAAAAAGCCTCGTCCAGATTTGGCAACTAATTTTCATTGGATAGTTATGAGGGCAAGAAGAAATAAAAAACTAACACCAGGACAATTGGCAAAGGAAATTTCTGAATCTGAAACTGCAATTAAAATGGCTGAAAAAGGAATTCTTCCTGAAGATGATTATCGTTTAGTAAATAAGCTAGAAAGTTTTTTAGGTGTGAAAATAAGAAAGCATGATTTCAAGAAACCTGAAAAATCACCTGCTAGGATTCTTAAGTTTGATAAATTTTCACTGAAAAACATTACTATTGATGACTTGAAAAAGTTGAAAAGAAAAAAAGAGCAAAATATTTTTACAGATAGCAAATCTAAGAACGAGGATGTTGATTTTGATAAAGATGAAAGTAATAAAGAGAGTAATAATAATGAAGAAGATGAAGATATTATTGAAATAGAAAATAAAGATGATGATGAGCTTTCTCAGGAAGATATTAATAAAATTATATTTAAAGGAAAATAATACTATAAAATATGTTTTGTAACATATATTTTACACTATATACTTAAGAAGTGCTTTATCACAATCTTTTTAAAGGAATTTTATTCTTAATTAATATGGAATTAAAAGTTTTAGAAGATGAAAAAAATGAACTTTTAGTAGAATTTGAAAACCTTACTATACCAGAGGTTTTAAGAGTTTATCTTAATAAAGATTCTAATGTTGATTTTGTTGCCTGGAAAAGAGAACATCCTTCTGAAAAACCTATTTTAAAATTAAAGACAAAAGGAAAAACAGCTAAAAAAGCAATTAAAGATGCTGTAGAGTCAGTTGTCAAGGATTTAGAATCTATTGAAAAGGATTTTAAGAGTATGAAATAGTGTAATAATTTTTTTAATATAAAAAGCAGAATTTAAAGATATTTAATCACATAAATTTTTATTAATATAAAATACTTTTTTTAATCATGAAAATTGAAAAATTATCTGCAGGAAGTCATGAATTAAATAAATGGCTTTATGGAGGTTATGAAAAAAGTATTATCACTATGCTTGTAGGAGGGCCTGCAAGTGGAAAAACTAATTTTGTTATTTTAGCTGCCGCAAGCCAGGCAAAAAAAGGAAAAAAAGTTCTTTTTATAGATACAGAAGGAGGTTTTTCTTCTGAAAGAGTTAAACAGATTACTGGTGATAATTATGAAGATATTTTAAAGAACATATTAATTTTAAATCCTGTTAATTTTGAAGAGCAGAAAAAAGTTTTTGTAAATCTTCTTGGAAAAGTAAAAAAAGAGCATATTTCTTTGATTGTTGTTGATGGTATGGCTATGCTTTATCGTTTAGAATTAGGAGATGCTTTGAAGGATAAAGATGATGAAAAAGTTAGGCAGGTTAATCGTGATGTTGCAAAGCAGATGAGAATTTTAGCTGAAATATCAAGAAAGCAAAATATACCTGTAATAATTACAAACCAAGTATATAAGGAGTTTTTATCGGAAAAAGATATTAAAAAAGGAGTTAAGCCAGGTGTTAATTTTGTAGGTGGAGATTTATTTAAGTACTGGAGCAAGGCAATTATTGAGTTACAAAATGAAAAAGACAAGAGAAAAGCTATCCTAATAAAACATAGAAGTCTTCCAAAAAAAGAGTTTAGCTTTGAAATAAAGGATAAAGGCATTTATAAGAAAGGGTGGATTTGAAACCTTGAAGTAGTTCTTAAAGAATATAAAAGATTTGGTCTTTGTTTTTTTATGAATAATATAAGGTTTGAAGTTATTAAGAAAGTAGCTGAAACTAAATTTAAATATAAAGATGTGAAAAAGATTTCTAATTTAGATACTAATTCTCCTCCTAGTGTTTTTATCGGTTCTAAGTTGAAATACCCTTTAGTAAATGTAGGAATTTTAAGTCCTTTGGAAAAAGATGAACATGCATGGGTTTATGATGATGCAGCCTATTGGGCAAAAAATAGTTTTACAATTAAAGATGTTGTTAATTTAAGAGAGAGTTTGTTGAATTCAAGATTTAAAGGAAATGTAAAAGATGTTTGTTCTATGAAGAATAAATTTATAGGACTTGCTCAAGAAATTGCTTTGGCTTCAAAACCAGTTGATGTTGAACTTGATTTGAAAAAAAGATTAAATACAGGCTTAAAAAAAGATAGGATTTCTGTTTCGCAAGGAATGAATGCTCAATTAAAAAAAGCAAGAATTACAAGCAATGTTAAAATTGAGAGAAAAGTTGATAAGGCAATTAACGATGATATAAAAGCTGATAAAGGGGTTGAATTTCTTTATAAAAATAAATTTAGTGAATATGTTTTAAGCAAAATTTTAAGTGTAGGTGTTCTTGGATTAAAAAAGAATAAAAAACTAGTGCCTACTCGCTGGAGCATTACTGCAACAGATGATATAATTGGTAAGAAACTCATAAATAATATTAAGGATTACAAGTGGATAGAAAATTATGAATTATTTTTTGGAGAATTTATGGGTAATTGTTATCTTATTTTATTGTTCCCAAATATTTGGAGTTACGAGCTTTTTGAACTTTACCTGCCTGGAAGTTCATGGAATCCTTCAAAAGAAATTAAGGCAGCTACTGATTTTGAGTTGTACAGTGGAAGAAAGAGTTATGCAAAAAACACATCTGGTGGTTATTATGCTTCTCGACTTCCAATACTTGAATATCTTAATAAGATTAAAAGACAAGCAAGTGTTTTAGCTATTAGAATTGAACTGCCAAGTTATTGGGCTGCGCTTGGAGTGTGGGTTGTTCGGGAAAGTGTAAGAAAAGCTTTAAATTCAAGAAAACTTGAATTTGATAGTATTAAAGAGATGACAGAAAGTTCTCAAAAGATAGGTATGATTAAATTTGGATTTGATAATTTAAAGATTTTAAAGAAAAGCAAAATCCTGGAACAAATAAAGACCCAAACAACTTTGGGTAAGTGGGTTTAAGGATTTATTTCTCCTTTTTCTTCTTTTAGTTTTTCTTCCTTTTCTTTTCTTTTCTTTTATAGTATTCTTCAATTCTTTTTTTATTGGTTTCACAGTTTGGATTAAAACAAAAAATCCATGGTCGTTTACCTTTCTGGAGAGCCATTATCATTGGAAAACCACATTCTTCACAAATAGTTTTTTTATCACCTGATTTTGCAGGTTTCATCAATCCGTGAGGGGGAAGAGTATATGTGTTTTTACAGTCAGGATATTTGTCACATGCAACAAAATATCTTTTTGTTTTTCTTGAGTATTTTATTACTAAATACCCTTTTTTACATTTAGGGCAGATATTTAATTTGTTTTCTTCTTGTTGCTGTCTTCTGAATTTTATTGTGGCCTGAAGAAGTTCTTTTCCTATTTTTTCTTCATGCTTTTTGAATTCAGAATAAATCTTTTTAATTGTATTTTTTGCTTCGTCTAAAATTTTATTCTTTCTTTTTTCCAAATTCTTTTTTGCCTTTCTAATTGTTTCCATTTCTTTTTCAAATTTTCTGGTAAGTGATTCATTTGTAATTATTGGAGAGTATTTTTCCAGACTTTCAATAAGTGAAATTCCTAAAGGAGTTGCTTCTATGCTTGTGTTCTTAATGTAATCTCTGTTGTAAAGAGTGTCTAAAATACTTGATCTTGTTGCCTTGGTTCCAAGATTTTTCTTTTCAAGTACAGAAACTATTGAAGCAGGAGAATATCTTTTTGGAGGCTGGGTTTCTTTTCCTTCAAATTTAATTTCTTTTATTTCAACTTCTTTCTCCATATCAGGAAGTTTTTCTTCGCTGATTTTTACAGGATATATTTCAATCCAGTTTTTTTCCTTTAAAAAAGAGCTTTTTTTGCTAAACTTTAATTTTTCAATTTCAATACTTAATTTTTTAGTTTCTTTTACAGCATCTTCCATAAATAATGCAAGAAATCTTTTACATATTAAATCATAAATTTTTCTTTCATCTTGGTTTAAAGCAGTTCCCATTGCTTCTCCTGTCGGATAAATTGAAGGATGGGCAGGGTCTGATTTTTTACCTTGAATAGGTGTTTTCCTTTTTAGAAGATTTTCTGATTTGTATTTTTTAGCTATTTTTTTTAGAATTTCTTTGTAATTAATTGAAGGAGGAAGTTTTTGACTTGATGTTCTTGGGTAAGATATTAAACCATTAAGATAAAGGTTTTGTGCTAATTGTAATGTTTTAGAAGGTGTGATTTTATAGAGTTTATATGCTTCTGTTTGCAATGCAGTTAGATTAAAAGGGGCTTTTGGAGGTATTTTTGCAGTTTTATTTTCAGTTTTAACTTTGGTTTTTTTAGTTTTTAATTTTTTAAAATCCTCAAGTTTGTTTTTGTCAAAGATATCTTTATTGTGGAGAAGTTCTGCTTTATTTCCTTTAGAATCTTGTATTAAAGCATATACATGCCAGTAAGGTTTTGGTTTAAATGATTTTATCTTTTTTTCTTTTTCTACAATTAGTTTTAAAGTAGGTCCCTGAACCCTTCCAATAGACATGAGCTTAAATCTTCCTGTTGTTTTGATAGCGTTCATTAAAGCTCTTGAAAGATTTATACCATAATACCAATCTAAAAAATGTCTGGTTTCTCCTGCAATTGCTTGTCCCCAGTTTAAGGTTGAACTTTTTTCTTTGTATGATTTTTCAAGCTCTTTGCTTGTAAGTGTGGAGAATTTCATTCTTGATGCATCTTCCTGCCCTGCTATAAATTTTATAATGTTTGAACCAATTAATTCTCCTTCTACATCATAATCTGTAGCTACTGTCAAGCTTCCTGCATTTTTTACTAGTTTTAAAAGAGTATTGTAGTATTTTTTGCTGAAATCTCTTTTTTTGACTAAGTAATTTGGCACCCATTTAATATCAAAAATAGCTTCTTTTTTGTTTGTTTCTTGTGTTAAGGTGAATAAGTGTCCTACAGCACACGCAACAATAATTTGTTTATTATTTTTTTCAAACTCATAATAAGCTACACTGTTAGAAGCTTTTTTATTTGCTTTGTTGTTGCTTAGGGCAGAAGAAATTTTTGAGGCTGCTTGTGGTTTTTCAGTAATTATTAATTCATAACCTTGTTTTTTAAGCTTTATTTTTTTTGGCTTGAATTCTATTTTTTTGGATTTTTTCCTTGAACTTTTTTTAGGTTTTGAAAATTTCTTTTTATATGTATTGGATTTTCTTTTGCGTGTTTGTTTTTTTGTTGATATCTTGTCAGCAAGCATGGCTCTTTGAGATTCACTTACAGGTTTTTCAATAGCATATTTAATATCTTCTGGTTTTACAGGGAAGAAATCTTCTGCATATCTTTCTTCACGTGATTTTTGTTTTCTTTTTGGCATCTATAATTAAAGGAAAGAAGTGTTTTATAAGTTTTCTTAATTATTCCACTAATTCAAGTTTTCCAAATTTTTTAAGTTTTTCATAAAAAGTTTTTTCTCTTTCTTTAAAGTGTTTTTTAGCATTACGAATATGTTTTAGAGGAACCTCATACCCTTCTTCTCTAAGTCTTTCTCCTATTGCAGAATATTCTTCTAGTGAAATTAGTTTTGTCATTT
>CAZKZO010000008.1:0-5131 GCA_964557325.1 Candidatus Woesearchaeota archaeon
TGAAAGAAATAATTAGAATTTGATTTTGGGCAAAACTCTAACATTTTATTAAGCCTGCATTTTTTCTCTTTTTTGAGATTATTAGTATACTTTCCAAGGGTTTTTAAGAATTTATGTAAACCCTAGGAGAGTTTTCAAGCCTAGCAATTAGTATGACCTGAAGCCTCTCCTGGGAAAAAAGAGGTGATATTTATTTCAGGTTATTATACTATATAAACCTTTCGTTTATGTTACTTCTTAAAAATGACATAGGATAGTTAGTGTAGAGTAGTAATCAAGAATTTCACTTTAAAAGAACAAAGGTTATCGTAATTAGGCACTACAAAAACATAGTATAAGTCTTATTAGGCACTACATTATATTTATAAAATCTTTTTACTCTATTAAGCCATGAAAAAAGAGGGATTTCAAGAAAATATCCAGGATAAAAATTTGAAGAAAAGTGTTAAACAAGAGCAAGTCCATGATATTTTATTTAATCGTGAAATAGGTTGGCAGGAAATACTCTATGATTTAATTAATACTGAGCAATTAGATCCTTGGGATGTGGATATTATAATTCTTACAGATAAGTATTTAACAAAAGTTACTGAAATGGAAGAAGATGATTTTTTTGTTTCAAGCAAGGTTTTGCTTGCTGCTGCGCTTTTACTCAGGATAAAATCTGAAATACTATTAAATCAATATATTAAGAGCATAGATGATATTTTATTTGGAAAAAAAGATATAGAAAAAAAAGAAATTGAGAGAATTGAACTTGATGAAGAAATTCCCGAATTAATTCCTAAAAGCCCCTTGCCAAGATTCAAAAAAGTCAGTATTGATGAACTTGTAAAATCATTAGATAAAGCCATTGCAACAGAAAACAGGAGAATTAAAAAAGAAATAATAAAGAAAAATGCACTCAGAGAAACTTCATTATCTTTACCTAAAAAAACAACCAATATAAAAGACAAAATAAAAGAAATTTATGGAAATCTTTTAAAACATCTTAAAGAAGATGAGAAAAAACACAAAATTTCATTTAAAGAATTTATTGGAGAAGGTAAAGATGAAAGAATAATTTCTTTTGGCCCCTTACTTCATTTAGACCACCAGAAAAAAATTTGGCTTGAACAAGAAGAACATTTTGTTGACTTTAATATTTGGTTAAAACATGTGTATTTTAAACATAACCCAGACCCTTTTGCAGACTTAAAGAAAGATGTGGAAATAAAGATAAAAGAACTTGATAATGAGCAGAAGAACAGACTTGAAAAAGTCAATAAAGATTTTGAAAATCCTTTAGGAGAATTGTTTGATTAATATTTATAAAAGAGGACTTTCTATGATAGAAAGTTTCATTATAATTTTGTGTCCAAAACAATCTCCAATAATCTTAACAGTATTCTGAATGTTACACTAAAAATTAATCAAATATCTTAAAAACCTTAACTTGTTTTAAAAAATATGAAACCTCTAAAATGCGCAGTTCTTTTTTCAGGAGGAAAAGACTCGACATACGCAGCATGGCTTGCAAAAAAACAAGGACATGAGATTGTGGCTTTGATTACAATTCACTCAGAAAACCCAGATTCTTATATGTTTCATACACCATCTATAAAAAAAACAAAAGCTCAAGCAAAAGCAATGAATTTGCCTTTAATTATTGAAAAAACTAAAGGTGAAAAAGAACTTGAATTAATTGATTTAAAAAAAGCCATAAAAAAAGCCATAAAAAAATACAATATTGAATGTATTATTACAGGTGCCTTGCATTCAAAATACCAGGCATCAAGAATACAAAAAATCTGTGATAAACTTAAACTAAAATGCTTGAACCCTCTTTGGCATAAAAATGAAGAAGAATATTTGCATAAATTGATTGAGAATAATTTTAAAGTAATTATAATAGGGGTTGCTGGATATGGTTTAGATGGTACATGGCTTGGAAGAAAAATTGACAAGAATTTTATTAAAGATGTAAAAAAACTCAATGAAAAATATAAGATTCATGTTGCAGGAGAGGGCGGAGAATTTGAGACATTTGTTTTAGATTGTCCTTTATTTAAAAAACCACTGAAAGTTATAGAAAAAGAAATAACAGGCTCGGAGAATTCATGGAAAATAGAGATTAAAGTGCAATAATTTTTATAGATTTATAATCTCACAACTTTTTCCTTACCTGTCTTTAAATCTTTTACCTTGATTTTATCTTTTTTTAGCATGTCAAGTTCTTGGCTTCCAATAAAAACAGCTTTAGTGTAATTATATGAATTAGCATATTCTAAAGCTTTAGAAGGTTTTCCGTAATAAATACTTACTCTATTACCTTTTTTTCTTAATTTTTCTGCAACTTTAATTGCTTTCCTCTCTTGCTCTAAAGAAATAATAAGGTATTTTTCTTTCTCATTTTTCAAGTCAGCAAGCAAGAATAATCTTTCCAAACCAAATGCAATTCCTGTACATTGTTTTCCATTAAATTCATAACTTCCTCCTGCAGCCAAACTCTCCTTGATTCCTTTAGCTTTTACCTCAAAAATACTTCCTTTATAATAACTTAAACCTCTGACTAAAGTTGGAGAGAATTTAACTTTTATTTTATAAGACCTGCAATAATCTATTAAAGAAATTATCTCTTTATATGCTTGAAATTTATCAAAATATTTTTCTCCTTTTTTTAAACAATCAATTATTCTTTCTGCTTTGTATTTTTTTAGATTCTTTCTAATTTGTTTTTCAGGAAGTTTATCATATTTGTCAATTTCTCTTAATACTTGTTCTCTATCTTTTTCTTTTATCTTTTCAGATTCAAGAATTTCATTAAGCAAGGTCCTATTATTAACAAGAATTTCTGGTTGAACTCTCAATTTTTTTAAGGCATTGTTTGTTAAAGCAAGTATTTCAGCTTCTTCTCTCGCAGGAATTTTAGATACACCTATAATATCTACATCTGCCTGGGTAAACTGTCTTAATCTGTTTGTAGAAACAGGCTCGTCTCTAAAAACAGGTCCTATTGAATATCTTTTATAAGGAAGTTTTTTGTTTTTCATAAGCCGTTTAAGCTGAAATGTAAATTCATATCTTAATGCAAGTTTTCTCTTTCCTTTATCTTTAAGTTTAAAAATATCTGAAACAGCTTCATCTTCTGAATTATCTCCTTTAACAAATTTTTCATATTCTATAACAGGTGTTTCAGCTGCCTCAAACCCATATTTTTCAAAAGTTTCAACTAAAATTTTTCGAATACTTTCTCGCTTTTCTGCTTCTTTTCCAGAGACATCTTTAAATCCTTTTACTGTTTTCATTTTATTTTTTTCTAATTAAATTATCAATCTCTTTTTTATAACTTAATTCTTTTAAGTTTCGAGGGTATTTAGGTTTTTCTCTATCGTTTTCAATAAAAGCCCACCCTTTTGTAGTGTTCATAAATTCTTCTGCAAAATTTTTTCCAAGTTCAAAACATCCTGTTAAAACAACATCAATATAAGATTGAACAATCGGGAAATCTTTAGAAGGTAAAACAATCTTTTTAGGAACATACACCCAATATTTTCCTTTAGGTAGTTTTTTGTTTTCTTTTAACGAGATATTTTTTGGATTAAGTTTTATTCTTAAAGATTCACCTTCTCTTTTATCAAATTTCTTCAGTTCTTCTTCTGGAATTTCTACTAGAACTCCATTGCATTCTGCAGAAGGATTCTCTTTCACAGCTAAATAAATTTCTTCTTGATGTTTATCTCCAAAAAATCTTTGATAATTTTTTAATATTGAAGGGTAAACTTCTCCACTAATTCCTGTTCTATTTCTGCTTTCTTTAAGAATAAGACTTCCATAACCAAAAAGATAATTTTTGTTTTTCATCTTTTTCTCTCTTCAGTGTCTTGCGAAGCACATACGCAATCGCAGGGCGAAAGGAGGGAGTCGAACCCTCTTTTCATGGACCACAACCATGCGTCATAACCGTTAGACCACAGTCGCCATTTAAGGAAATCAAATTTCCTGTTATTTAATTCAGGAAAAAATACTATAAAAAGATTAGCACAACTATTGAAATCAGTTCTAATGATGCCGACAATTACCTGTTTTAATAGTCATAATATTTCAAGAAATTTTTAATTTAAAAAACCTTCTATTCTTTAATTTTTAATAAAAGGATAATCAAAATCAAAATTAATAAGAGTAAACACAACCAGAAAAGATAGATATTTATTTTCAATAAAAAACTTCTTTTTGATTCTTTAATTTCAGGTTTTTCCTCTTCAACACTAATACTTGTTCTTTGCTTTTTTTCCTGAGGATAATATCCTAAAAAATCTATCTTATTTTTATCTTCTTCATTATCATTATCTTTTGACGTATCTATTTTGAACGCAAAATCTTCAGAAGCAATATTTCCTGCATTATCTCTTGCATAAATAATAATTTCATAATTCTTATCGTCAAGATTTGTTAACCAATAATTAAAATTCATATTATCATTTGTATTCATAGTATAGTTTACACCATTAAAAACAAACCACACTGTTGCATTTTCATTTACACTTACATTAATAAGAATATCTTCATCATCTTGATTAGGATTTGTGTTAATTGTAATTATGGGAGCAGTGTTATCTACATTATCAATAACAGTTAGAACATAATTTTGAGTATCTGTTCCCCCCTTTCCATCACTTACAATAACTGTAATATCAAAATTAGTATCTACACTAATATTTGGAGCATGTCCTGAAATCAAACCTGTGTTTGAAATACTTAACCAATTTGCAGTTGTGCTTATAGAATAGCTTAAAACATCTCCATCTACATCAACAGCATCTACATCATAAATATATTGTGAGTTTTCATTCACACTTTGATTTAGAATTGTTTGTATTTGAGGATTATTATTTGTTGGAGGCTGAGTTAAGTCAATAACAGTTAGAACATAATTTTGAGTATCTGTTCCCCCCTTTCCATCACTTACAATAACTGTAATACTAAAACCAGTATCTGAATTTACTTCAGGAGCAGTACCTGTGATTAATCCTGTTTGAGAATTAATTGAAAGCCAATTAGGTCCTGTAATAGAATAGCTTAAAACATCTCCATCTGCATCAACAGCATCTACATCATAAATATATTGTGAGTTTTCATTTACACTTGTAAT